>NZ_CAKJTM010000010.1:0-31863 GCF_917627345.1 Protofrankia sp. CiP3
TCCTTGATCCACGCCCCTATTGCCGGGCGCTCTAAAAATCATGCCTACAGGGAGCGGCGGTAGGAGTCGAAGGCGCGGGTCGCGAGCTTCCCGGCCATCGCGGCGAGCCCGGTGAGGCAGCAGAGATAGATGCTGACCGCCAGCCAGTCCGGGTCGGTCGAGCCAGCCTCGCGGGCAGCGCTGACCGCCCAGTCCACCGGGTTGACCCGCGCGATGGTCTTCATCCAGCCCGGCATGAGGTTCCGTGCCATGATTGCCGATGACATGAACGTCAACGGCAGGATGGCGAAGTTCACCGCCGCGATCAGGACGTCCTCCTTCCGCACGAGCAGGGCCAGCGCGTTCGAGCAGGCCGCGACCGTGACCGCGACCAGCGACGCGGCTGTGAGCAGGACGGCCGGGCCGACCAGGCCGTTGCGGTAGTGGGTCCCGACGGCCCAGCCGAGCAGCATGATGATGACCGACTGGATGGTGGTGACCACCACCTGGTAGACAAGCGCGCTACTGATCAGCGCGGATCGCCGGACCGGTGACGTGAGCATCCGGTCCATGACCCCGCGATCGATGTCGACGATGACCCGCATGCCGGACCAGCCGGCTGAGAACAGAGCGCTCATCACCACGACGCCGGCAGTCAGGAAATCGAAGTAGGATCCGCTGCCGAAGCCGGGAACATCGACGACCCGGCGGAACAGCGAACCGAACAGGGGCAGCCAGACCACGGCCTGCACGATCGTGATCGCCAGGTAGGCGGGCTGGCGAACCAGCGCACGCAGCTGCCGCACAGTCAACCAGCGCAGCTGGCTGCCGGCGGATGCCGCGTACTCCGTTGCGGGCGACGGCGCCGGCCGGGAACCTGAAGCATCCACCCCACGGCCGGGGCGGAGCGTGCTGTCTACGGCAGCCGCTCCGGTGACCGCGTTGCCGGGCAAGGTCGTGGTGCCGGTGCCGGTGCCGGTGTCGCCTGACATCACGCCACCTCCTTCTTGTGCGTGACGCCCTGTTCCCGGGCGTTCGTGTCGTCAGCACCGGCACCGGCACCGGCACCAGCACCGACGCCGGCCGGGCGCGGGCCGGTCCCGGCGGTGGCCCTGAACCGGTGGCCGACATGGCGCAGGTAGACGTCATCCAGTGACGGTCTGGCGATCGTCGCCGCGATGACCGTGGTGTCCACCTGTTCGAGAGCGGCGAACACGGCGGGCAGGGACGATGCGCCGTTGGTCACCCGGCTGTGGACCTCGCGACCGTCCAGCGTGGTCTCGGTGACCCCGGGGACCCCGTTGAGGGCCATGGTGATGCCCTCCGCGAGAGCGGCGTCGGGAACGGCCGCGAGTTCCAGGCGGACGGCGTCTCCCCGCAGTTCGCTCTTGAGTTCGTCCGGGCTGCCTTCGACAAGGATGCGGCCGCCGTCGATGATGGCGACCCTGGACGCGAGCCGGTCCGCCTCCTCCAGGTAGTGGGTGGTCAGCATGATTGTCAGGCCGTCCGCCGCGAGTGAACCGATTTCGTCCCACATCTGCATGCGTGCGTGCGGGTCGAGCCCGGTGGTGGGTTCGTCGAGGAACAGCACGCTGGGCCGGTGCACCAGCCCGACGGCCACGTCGAGCTTCCGGAGCATGCCGCCGGAGTAGGTGCGCGCTGGGCGGTCGGCGGCCTGGGCCAGCTCGAACCGGTCGAGCAGGTCGGTGACCCGAGCGGTCAGTCCGGCGCGGGCAAGCCCGTGCAGGTGGGCCGCGAGCGCGATGTTCTCCCGTCCGGTCGCTTCCAGGTCAATGCCGGAACGCTGCGTGACAACACCGATCGCCTGTCGCACCTGGCCGGGATGGGCGAGGACATCGATCCCGGCCACCGTGGCCCCGCCGGAGTCAGGACGCGAGAGCGTGGTGAGGATTTTCACCGTGGTGGACTTGCCGGCCCCGTTCGGTCCCAACAGGCCGAATACCGTGCCCGGGGCGACCTGGAAGCTGAGACGGTCCAACGCCCGGACGCCACCTCGGTAGTGCTTGGTCAGGTCGGACGCCTGGATCGCACAATGCCCGCCGGGGCCCACGAACATGGCTGTCGCCGGTGCCGCGGAGATCGTGGGCGGATCGGCTGTCGCGGAGTCAACTGTTGCGGAGCCGGCTGTCGCGGGGATGGACATGGACATGGACGCGACCGGGCCAGGCGCCTGGAGCAGCTGCGCGGTGGAGCTGCCGGTCGGCGCGGCTTGCGCTGGAGCCGGATCTGAGGTCATCGGTCCCCCTGAACTTCCTGAACCTGTGGGATGACGGGCGACAGAACGTGGTTCGTTGGTCACGTGGTCGGTCTCCGGCTTCGATCGTGCGGGCCGGGCGTTCCAGCGGCGTCCCCGGGCGCGGCGGACGGCGCTGGCGGTGCCGGTTGTTCCCAGGCCGGCCAGGGGCTGGCGTCGGCCGGGCCGGCCTGCGCGGCGATGGCTCGTTCGGTCGTGTTCAGGACGGCGTCGGCCGCGGATCCCGTGTGGCCGCCAGCCCGCAGCGCCCGGACGACGACGTCGCGGATTCGGTCCGGTTCGGTCTCGCGAGTGTGGATGGCATCCCATATGTGGATGCCATCCAGTGTCCGTTCGGAGATCATCTTGATGAGCTCGTCCACGTAGCGGAGCTCGGCCTGGGCCAACGCGCTGACGAACCCGGTTTCCAGCATGAACAATCGGGGCAGGCCTTCGCGGACGGTGAGGGCCTCACCCGCGCGGGCGTGCTCGATCTGGAGCATGAGCCGGCCGCGGCGTTCGGTGAGCAGCCGGACGGCGTCTTCTGGCGTGAGCACGGCCAGCATGGACAGCGCCGCCTCGAAGCGCAGGTACTCCTTCGCGGGTGTGCTGACAAGCTCGGACATCCAGTCGTAGAGCTCGGTTCGACCAGCGGTGGTGATCTCGTAGATGGTCCGCTCCGGCCGCCGGCCTTCGCGAACGGTCTCCCGTGCCCTGATGTAGCCGCCACGGGCCAGCGACTCCACCACGGTGTAAAGCGAGCCGTAGGTCAGCTTGATGCTGTTTTCCTTGTGGCGCTCACGCATCGTAGTTGACATCTCGTACGGATGCATGGGCCGTTCGTTGAGCAGTGCGAGCACAGCCAGTGCCAGCATGTTTGCTGGCCGTTGATGTGCCATGCTCCCACCGCCTCGGCTCCGATTACTCGGAAGCGAGTATCCGAGGCGCGAGCGCTGGCTGTCAATCGGGCGGCTGGCTGCTTGGAGCGGCCGGCAGCGGTCAACAGCGGTGGCC
Source organism: Protofrankia sp. CiP3 (assembly GCF_917627345.1). NCBI lineage: Bacteria > Bacillati > Actinomycetota > Actinomycetes > Frankiales > Frankiaceae > Protofrankia > Protofrankia sp. CiP3. The sequence continues at coordinate 3,248 of NZ_CAKJTM010000010.1, forward strand.
GGTACGCGGAAAAAGTGGATCATTGATGTGGGCCGTGGGCCGTGGGCCGTGGGCCGTGGGCCGTGGGCCGTGGGCCGTGGGCCGTGGGCCGTGGGCCGTGGGCCGTGGGCCGTGGGCCGTGGGCCGTGGCGCCGGTGCGGCGTGTTCGCTGGACCCGGCGGCGGACTCTCGGAATGCTCACAGGCGCGGGCCAGGTGCATCAGCCGAAAGCCGTGGACGCGATCCCTGTCTCGAGTGGCAACAACCGGACACACCGGCCGTCTGGCGCGCTACGCCGAGCGCCGCACGGCTGGCTGCGTCATGCTCACAGATGCGTCGTGACACAGCCGGTGCGGGTGGGCTCGGCGGCGCGCCCGCACCGGCTTCTGACCACCGGGCTGGTTGGCGTTTCCGTACACCGAGCCGCCGCCGGTGGGCGGCTGGGTTATCCCCCGCCCACCGGCGGCTCCCTCCCAGCAATCATCAATGGTCGGAGTGCGGGCACATCGTGCGGCGGCGCGGTGTGGACCTGCGAGGATCGGTGGTATGCCAGTCGGATCTGAGGCTCCGGCCTCCCAGGAGCTGTTCCGCCGCGCGCAGCGGGTCATCCCAGGTGGGGTCAACTCACCGGTCCGGGCGTTTCAGGCTGTTGGCGGCACACCGCGCTTCATGGTGTCCGGGGATGGCGCGTACCTCACTGACGCGGACGGCTGCAGATATGTGGACCTGGTCTGCTCGTGGGGGCCCATGATTCTTGGTCATGCCCACCCGGCGGTCGTCGAGGCGCTGCGGGCGGCGGCGGCACGTGGCACGAGCTACGGCACGCCGAGCCCGGGTGAGGTCGAGCTGGCCGAAGAGATCGTGTCGAGGGTGGCCCCGGTCGAGCAGGTCCGGTTGGTCAACTCCGGGACCGAGGCCACCATGAGCGCGCTGCGGCTCGCGCGGGGTTTCACCCGGCGTTCAAAGATCATAAAGTTCGCCGGCTGCTACCATGGTCATGTCGACGCTCTGCTTGCCGCGGCTGGTTCGGGAGTGACGACCCTCGGCCTGCCGGAAACGCCGGGCGTGACCGCCGCCACCACGGCGGAAACGATCGTCGTGCCCTACAACGACCTGGGTGCCGTCGAGGCGGTGTTCATCCGGTATCCCGATGAGATCGCCGCTGTCATCACCGAAGCCGCCGCCGCCAACATGGGAGTTGTCCCGCCACTGCCGGGTTTCAACGCGGGACTGCGTCGGCTTTGTGACACCTACGGGGCATTGTTCATCCTGGATGAGGTGATGACCGGTTTTCGGGTCGGGGCGGCCGGCTGGTGGGGGGCGGAAGGCGCCGTCGAGGGATGGGCGCCGGATCTGTTCACCTTCGGCAAGGTCATGGGCGGTGGGCTGCCCGCGGCGGCCTTCGGTGGCCGGGGTGAGGTGATGGCCCAGCTCGCCCCGGCCGGACCCGTGTATCAGGCCGGGACGCTGTCGGGCAACCCGCTGGCCGTTGCCGCGGGTCTGGCCACGCTGCGGGCCTGCGGCCCGGAGGTTTACGCGACGGTTGACACGCGCGCCGGTGATGTTGCTGGCATCGTGTCGACAGCGCTGACCGAGCAGGGCGTGCCGCACCTGCCCAGCAGCGCCGGTTCGCTGTTCAGCGTGTTCTTCACCGACGCGCCGTCCGTCATCGACTACACCGGGGCGCGGACCCAGTCGAGCGCCCGCTACGCGGCGTTCTTCCATGCGATGCTGGACGCCGGGGTGTACCTGCCGCCGTCCGCTTATGAGGCGTGGTTCGTCTCGGCGGCGCACGATGACGCCGCTGTCGAGCGGATCGCCAACGCCGCGCCGGCGGCGGCGCGGGCCGCGGCCGGTGTCCCTGAGCCGGTGCCGGCAACGAGCGCTGGAGGGCCGCGCTCATGACGCGGACGGGCAGTGACACCACCGACACGACCGACACCGCCGACAGCCCGCTGACGACCATCCACCTTGTCCGTCATGGTGAGGTCTTCAATCCCCAGAAGATCCTTTATGGCAGGCTGCCCGGGTTCGTGCTGTCCGAAGCCGGCGCGCGCCAGGCCAAGGTGACCGCGGAGTTTCTTGCTGATCGTGATATCGCTGTTGTTGTCGCGAGCCCGCTGGAGCGGGCGAGACAGACCGCCGCGCCGATTGCCACAGCCAGCGGTGCCGCCGTCGAGGTCGACCCACGCCTCATCGAGAGTCGCAACGTCTTCGAGGGCAAGCCGTTCGAGGCCGGGCCGGCTCTTGTCCGCTACCCACGGATGTGGAAACTTCTGATCAATCCGTTCGAGCCGTCCTGGGGGGAGCCTTACACCGAGATCGCCGGACGGATGCTCGCCGCCGTCGCCGAGTGGCGTGCGGCCTTCCCCGGCCGGGAGGTGGTCCTGGTCAGCCACCAGCTGCCTGTGTGGACGACCCGCCGCGCGCTGGAGGGCAGCAGGCTCTGGCACCGTCCGGACCGTCGCCAGTGCGCGCTCGCCAGCGTGACGTCGGCGGTGTACTCCGGCGATCGGCTGGTGCGGATCGACTATGCCGAGCCGAACGGCCCGACCGTCAACCAGGCCGGTTCTGTCGGCGCCTGATCGGCCCGTGGGCCTTCGTGATTATCCTCGGAGGCTCCGGCAACAGGGGGTGCGGCGTCGCGGGGCTGGGGCACGCGCCTCGCGTCATCGCTCCCCATCCATCGCTCCCCATCCATCGCTCCCCATCCATCGCCGCGCGACGCACGTCGTCGGTTGCCACCCAGCACCTCCGGTCACTCCCTGGGCCGCCGCGCGACGCACACATCCCAGCCCCGCTCCTTGATTTGATCGGGTTGGGGACATCGGGGAGCCGGGCAGCGGCGGCGCCCGCGACCTACGCTTGGGGCCGAGTTCTACAGTGGGTCGTAGGTGAGGCTGGGTCCGATGCGTATGACGGGAGTGGGTGTGGACGGGTGGCGGAGCGTGACAGCGGCATCGGGGATGCCTGCCGCTTGGGCCAGGCGGGCGCGGTGGCCGGGCCCGCGTCCACGTCCACGTCGACATGCGTCGCTGGTCATCACCGGTGCGCTGTGCGCGCTGCTCTGTGTGGTGACTGGCTGTTCCAGCGGGACCGACAGCGTGGATCAGGCCGCTGGTGGTGGGTTCGGTTTTGTCCAGCAGGCGTCCAACTCCGACTTCGTCCCGGTCGAGAACCGGACGCCGGCCCCGATCCTTACCGGGCCGACCGTGACCGGTCCCGAGCTGGACCTCACCAGCTACCGCGGGCGGATCATCGTCGTGAACTTCTGGGCGTCGTGGTGTGCGCCCTGCCGCGCGGAAACGCCCGGTCTGGTCACGATGGCCGCCGACAACCCACAGGTGGCCTTCGTCGGTGTGAACGAGAAGGACAACCTCTCCGCAGCGAAGGCGTTCATCCGCGACAATGGGGTGAACTATCCCAGCATCGTCGACCGGATCGGCACGCTCGCCGCGCGCTGGCCGGTGCCGCCCGGCCTGCCGTCCACCTTCGTGCTGGACGCCAAGGGCCGGCTCGCGGCCCGGTTCACTGGTGGAGTGCTCCCGGATGAGCTGATGCCCATGCTTACCAGGCTGCGGGCGGAGACGTGAGCGTCGCGTCGTTCGTCACCGATGGACCGCTGCTGCTCGCTGTGCCGGTCGCCGCGGCGGCTGGGCTGCTGTCGTTCCTGTCCCCGTGCGTGCTGCCGTTGGTGCCCGGATACCTGTCGTTCGTCACCGGGTTGTCGGGCGAGGATCTCGCGACCGGCCCGGCATCCATGACCGGCCGGGCGGCCGCACTGGCCGTGCCGGGTGTGCCGGGTGTGCCGGGTGTGCCGGGTGTGCCGGGTGTGCCGGGTGTGCCGGGTGTGCCGGCGGCGGCCGGCGCTCCGGGAGCCCCGCTCGAGGTCCCCGCCCCGCCCCGGGCCTGGTCTCGGTTGCGATCGCGCCGCCGGGCGGGCCGGGTCACCGTCGGAACCGGCCTGTTCATCGCCGGTTTCACCGCCGTCTTCGTCAGCTACGGCGCCGCCTTCGGCGGGCTGGGGCGATGGCTGACCCTGCACCAGGTAGGCGTCAGCCAGATCCTCGGCGCGGTGACCATCGTCATGGGGCTGGCGTTCGCCGGTGTTTTCGCGCGGGTCCCGCTGGCCAACCGGGAATGGCGCATCCACCGCCTGCCCGCCCCGGGCCTGCTCGGCGCACCGCTGCTCGGCGTCCTGTTCGGGATCGGCTGGACGCCGTGTCTCGGGCCGACCCTCACCGCGGTGCTGGGGCTGGCCGTACAGAGTGCGACCGCCGGGCGAGGCGCGCTGCTGTCCGCCGTCTATTGCCTGGGGCTGGGGATACCCTTCCTGATCGTGGGCCTGGCTTTCCGGCGGGTCGCTGGTGCTCTGGCCGCGGTGCGCAGGCACGCGCGGACGCTTACCCTCTTCGGTGGCGTCCTGCTCGTCGGCGTCGGGCTCCTCCAGCTCACCGGCGCCTGGGCTGATCTGATCGCGGCTGTCCGCCCCTACGCGCCGGGCTTCGGGGAGACTCCGCTGTGAGCCAGCCGACGGCGCCCACGACCGTGCCTGACGATGTGCGTGCGCAGGCATCGGCATCGCCGTCTCAAGCGTCGGGCGGGCCGGATGCTGCCGGGCCGGATGTCCGAGGCGCCGGCCCTGTCCGAGGCCTCGGCTCCGCGCGCCGGGCCTGTGCGCGGTGGGGCCCCGCGCGGTGGGTCATCGTGCGGATCCGGCGGCTTTGGCATCAGCTGACCAGCATGCGCACCGCGTTGTTGCTGCTGTTCCTGCTGGCGCTCGCGGCCGTCCCTGGTTCCCTGCTGCCGCAGCGGTCGCTGAACCCGTTGAAAGTCGAGCAGTACTTCCGTGATCACCCGTCGCTCGCGCCGGCGCTGGACAGGGTGTCCGCGTTCAACGTGTTCGGCGCTCCCTGGTTCGCCGCGATCTACCTGTTGTTGTTCATTTCCCTGATCGGATGCCTGTCGGCCAGGGTCCGCTGGCATGCCAGGGCGCTGGTGGGACGCCCGCCGCGGGCACCGGCCCGGCCGAGCCGGCTGACCGGAGGGCAGACGTGGGACACCGCGCTCACCCCGCCGGAGGCGATCGAGGCCGCGCGGGTGGTTCTGCGGCGGCGGCGGTTCCGGCTGGCCGTCGCCGCCGAGGGCGCCACCCGGCCCGATGGCAGCCCCGACTTCTCCGTGGCGGCGGAAAAGGGGTACCTGCGCGAGACCGGAAACCTGATTTTCCATATCGCGCTGGTCCTCATGCTCGTCGGTGTCGGGCTGGGCTCGTGGTTCGGCTATCAGGGCACGGTCCTCGTCATCACGGGGGACGGGTTTGCGAACACGCTGGTCTCCTACGACCAGTTCAGCCGGGGCAGGCTTGTCGACCCCGCCGGTGGCCTGGCGCCGTTCTCCCTGACCATGGAGAAGTTCACCGCCTCCTACCAGCCGACCGGCCAGCCGGCGGACTTCCGCGCGACGGTCGCGTACACATCCGAGCTGGGCGAGCCCACCCGTGTCGCTGAGATCCGGGTCAACCACCCGCTGGCGATCGGCAGCGCAAAGATCTATCTGATCGGGCACGGATACGCGCCGCACTTCGTGTTGCGTGACGCTGCCGGCGGGGTTGTCTGGGAGGGCTATCAACCGTGCACGCCCCGGGACGCCATGTTCGCCTCCACCTGCACATTGAAGATCGGCGATGCCGGGCTCGCGCCAACCGGACCCACCCGTGAGCCACAGCAGCTGGCATTCAGCGGCGTGTTCACGCCCACCACCGAACTGGACCGGGCGCGCGGCTATGTCTCGACCTACCCGGCGGCGAACGCACCCGGCCTGACGCTCACCGGCTATGTCGGTAACCTGCACATCAACGAGGGCATCCCGCAGAACGTCTACTCGCTGGACACCCGCGACATGCGTCAGCTGCGGCTGAACGGGCCGATCGGCGACGATCGCGCGGCGCAGGTCCTGGCGCTGAACAACCCGAAGCAGCGAACCGTCACCGGTCTGCCCGGCGGGATGTCGCTGGAGGCCGACGGCGTGCGCGAGTTCGCGACATTCCAGACGAAGTCGGATCCGTTCAAGGGCTGGGTGCTGGTCGCGGCGATCGCCATGATCTGCGGTCTGCTGCTGAGCATGCGGGTCCGCCGCCGCCGGGTCTGGGTGCGGGCGCGCCCCGCGGCCGGCACGGGCGTAGGAACGGATGGCGTAGGAACGGATACGCATGCGGCTGCCCCGACCATCGTCGAGATCGGCGGTCTGTCCCGGTCTGACATCGACGGCTTCGCCGCCGAGCTGCGGGCGATCGCGCTGGATGCGCGGGCGGCCATGGAGACGGGCCCCCGGCTGGTGGACTCCAACAAACAGGAGCTGTGATGCCTGTCAACTCCGGTCTTGCCGCGTTGTCCGATCATTTTCTCGGCGCGACCATGGTGGTCTACGCGCTGGCGATGCTCGGCTACGCGGCCGAGTTCGCGTTCGGCCGGTTCGGGCGGACGAGCGGCGCACCGGCCGTGGAGCCGGTCATGTCATCGTCGTCATCGGCCGGCGCCGCCCGGCTCACGGCTTCCGAGCGGGTCCCGGCGATGGCCGGCGCCGGTCTCGGCGCGGCCGAACGGAGCGGGGAGGCCGACGGCGGCGTTGACGGCGGCGGCCAGGGCGGACCCGGCGCGATGACTGATCCGGCGGCGGCGGCACTGGCCGCGGCGATGGCCGGGGATGGCGAGCACCCACCCGGCCCGGCCGGGGTGCGCTGGATCGGCCGGATCGCGGTGGCGCTGACCGCTCTTGGCTGGCTGGCTCAGGTGGGCTCGGTGACGGCTCGTGGCTTTGCCGCGCACCGGGTGCCGTGGGGGAACATGTACGAGTTCTCATCCATGATCACTTTGGTCGCGGTGTCAACCTACCTGGTCATGCTGGCGCGGACCCGGGCTCGTGTCCGCTGGCTGGGTGTTTTCGTGATGTTCCCGGTGGTTCTCTATCTGGGCTTCGCCGGCACGGTGCTCTACGTCGCCGTGGGACCGCTCGTCCCAGCGCTGAACTCCTACTGGCTTAAGATCCACGTGGTCGCGGCGATCGTCGCCAGCGGCGTGTTCATGGTCTCGGCGGTCACGACCGTCCTGTATCTGCTGAAGGACCGCTGGGAGAACCAGCTGGCCGCTGTCGCCGCGGGGCGGGCCGGCGCGTCCGCCGCGATGCGCAAGCGTGGTGGCATCATGATGCGTCTGCCCACGGCCGCGGTCCTGGACCGCATCACCTACCGGGTGATCGGGCTGGCGTTCCCGATCTGGACGTTCGCGGTCATTGCCGGGGCGATCTGGGCGGAGGCGGCCTGGGGCCGTTACTGGGGCTGGGACCCGAAGGAGACCTGGTCGTTCATCACGTGGGTGATCTACGCCGCGTACCTGCACGCCCGGGCCACCGCCGGTTGGAAGGGCAACAGAGCCGCGGCGATCTCACTGTTGGGTTTCAGCGCGTTGTTCGTGGATTACTACCTGGTCAATCTGGTGATCTCCGGGTTGCACTCCTACGCCGGGGTCAACTGAGGGACCCGGCCCGGTGCGAGACCCGTTCCGCGGGCGGCCGGGGTGTTCGAGCGGCGGATCGGGGACGGGCTTTTCAGGTCCGGGAGGTGCCGTCGCCGTCCCCGCGACGGATGCGTTCGGACAGTTCGCGCAGGAACTCGGGGTTGTCGTCGGGGGCGACCGGTGGCGGCGCCGGGCCTCGGCGCGCCCAGGGAAACTGACGCCCGGCGGAGATCCTGTCCGGGTCACCCCAGCGGATGCCGGGGCGCTCCGTCCAGGGCGACCGACCGCCCCATGCCGGGTGATCACTGTTCCGTGCGGCACCAGCGCCACGGCGTGGGCGGCCCAGCAGGAACCAGGCCACAGCGCCGACGACCTCGAACAGAACGATGATCACGATCCAGGCGAGTTTGGGGAGCGTACGGACCGACGCGGCCGGGGTCACAGCCGCGTCGACAATCGCATAAACCCAGAACCCGAGAACTACCAGCGTCAGCACGAGCCCGACCACCGTACCGCCGCCCCCTTACCCGATCGCGCCAGCTGTCAGAACCTCACGGAGGCCCGATTTACCTGCCCGTACCGTACCGGCCGGCTGTGGTCCACCAGGCCCAGTGGTCATGTCCGTCGTTGTTCGACCGTACCGTCAACCATTCCCCCAGCAGTGGCGGTGCGTCCGCCCGGGGCAACGGGGTGGGACAGCCATACCCCCGTCACGCATCCGGTACCGATGCCGCGGCCGGATGAGTGCCCGCCGCTGCAAGGATGGTGGCCATGGCCTGGGCGGATCTGCGCGCGTTCCTCGCTCACCTCGAGCGTCACGGCGACCTGCGGCACGTCCGCGTCCCGGTCGATCCGGTCCTGGAGGTCACTGAGATCGTCACCCGGGTTGTCCGGGACCGCGGGCCCGCGCTGCTGTTTGACCGGCCGGCCGGCGCCGACATGCCGTTGGCAATCAACGTCTTCGGGACAGAGCGGCGGATGGCCGCGGCGCTGGGAGCCAGCAGCCTCGACGAGATCGGCGACCGGATCGCCGCCATGCTCAGACCCGAGCTGCCTGTCGGGCTCACCGGGCTGCGCGAGGCGCTGGGCAAGGTCGCGGCGCTGCGGACAGTGCCGCCTCGCATGGTCCGCACCGCGCCCTGCCAGCACGTCGTGCTCAAGGGCTCGGATGTCGACCTGTTCCGGTTGCCCGGGGTACATGCCTGGCCAGACGATGGCGGCGCCTTCCTCAACCTCGGCCTTACCCACACGAAGCATCCCGAGACGGGCCAGCGCAACCTGGGCATGTACCGGCTGCAACGCCACGACGCCCGGACGGTCGGGATGCACTGGCAGATCCACAAGGACTCCAACGCCCACCACGCCGTGGCCGAGCGCCGTGGCGAGAAGCTGCCGGTCGCCATCGCGTTCGGCTGTGACCCGGCGGTGACCTACGCGGCGTCCGCCCCACTGCCGGCGGAGATCGACGAGTACCTGTTCGCCGGGTTCCTGCGCGGTGAGCGGGTCGAGATGGTCGACTGCCTGACGGTTCCGCTGCGGGTGCCCGCAAACGCCCAGATCGTGCTGGAAGGCTGGCTGGAGCCCGGCCAACGGCGTCCGGAGGGGCCGTTCGGTGACCACACGGGCTTCTACACGCCGGTCGAGCCGTTCCCCGCGCTTCGGGTCGACGCCATGACCATGCAGCGTGACCCGGTCTTCCAGACGATTGTCGTGGGTCGCCCACCGCAGGAGGACGGCCCACTCGGCAAGGCGACAGAACGGATCTTTCTGCCGTTGATCCGGATGATGATCCCGGAGATAGTCGACTACGACCTCCCGGTCGAGGGCGTCTTCCACAACTGCGCCATCGTCTCGATCGACAAGCGGTACCCCAAGCACGCGCAGAAGGTCATGCACGCAGTCTGGGGCGCCGGGCTGCTGTCGCTGTCCAAGCTCGTCGTCGTCGTCGACGCCGATTGTGACGTCCACGACTACTCCGAGGTGGCCTGGCGGGCGTTCGGCAACGTCGACTACGCCCATGACCTGCTGACCACGATCGGCCCGGTCGACCACCTCGACCACGCTTCCTACGAACAGTTCTTCGGTGGGAAGATCGGTGTGGACGCCACCCGCAAGCTCCCGGCCGAGGGATACCGTCGCGAGGGCGGTTGGCCCGCGGAGGCCGTGATGGATCAGGCAACCAGGGAGCTGGTCGCCCGTCGCTGGAAAGAGTACGGACTGTAAAAAAGTCTGAGAAGAGTACGGGCTGGTAGGAGTGCCTGGCAGGAGAAACGCCCGGTAGCAGGGAAGCGGTGGGTCCCCGGCGCGCGGCGAGGCGGATGGAGTTGATCGCTGGTGAGTGAAGCGGCAGTTGCCCCGGAGATGCCGGGACCGGCTCCGGCACCCGACGGTCCCGTTCGCGCCTTCCTGCGGGTGGTGGTGATCGAACATTCGGTGTTCGCCCTGCCGTTCGCCTATGTCGCCGCGCTCACCGCGTCCTTCGACATCTCCCGCTCGGTGCACTGGCTGGACATCGGTCTGGTGACCATCGCGATGGTCGCGGCCCGCACCTTCGCGATGGCCACCAACCGGATCATTGATCGCAGGATCGACGGGCGCAACCCGCGGACGGCCGGACGTGAGCTGGTCACCGGCGTCGTCTCGGTGCGCACCGCAGCGGTCGGCGCGGCCATCGCGCTGGCGGTCTTCTGCGCCGCGGCCGCCGCGCTGTCCTGGCTCTGTCTGGCGCTCGCGCCGCTCGCGGTGATCCCACTGGTCGTCTATTCCTATTCCAAGCGGTTCACCAACTTCCCACACCTCGTTCTCGCCCTGGCCCAGGCGGTCGCGCCCATCGGCGCCTGGATAGCCATCACCGACCACTGGTCGTGGGCGGGAGTCGTCCTCGGGGCCGCGGTCGGCGCCTGGATCGCCGGCTTCGACCTGATCTACTCCTGTCAGGATGCCGAGATCGACCGCGGCATCGGCGTGGGGTCGGTGCCGGCTCGGTTCGGCGTTCAGGCCGCGCTGACGGCATCGATCGTCACCCATGTCGTGACGTTCGCCTTCTTCGTCGTGTTCGGGCTGATGGAGAACTTCGGCGTCTGGTGGTGGGCCGGCCTCGCGGTGACCGCCGCCGCGTTCTGTTACGAGCACGCGATCGTCTCCGCCGACGACCTGTCACGAGTGAACCGGGCCTTCCTCACCGCAAACGGTTTCGTCGGCATCGCCCTGTTCACCTTCGCCGCCATCGACCTCGCCGGGCGCGGCCTGGCCTGGTGACCGGTGTAACGGGCCCGGTGAGCCGCGTGGGACGGGCCGCGGTCGGCCCGGACGCCGACGAGCCGCGGCGACCATGGGTGGTGGGCGTCAGCGGCGCGAGCGGGACGCCATACGCGGCGTCGGTGCTGCGTGGCCTGCTGGCCGCCGGTCTGCCGATCGATCTGATCGTCTCCCGGGCCGCCCGCCTCACGCTGCTCGACGAGACGGGCCTGGCCTGGCGGGACAATGCCTGGCCGCAGGCGTTGGCGAGCTGGCTCGGCGTCGGCACGGCCGCCGCCGTGTCACGGGCGGCGGAGAAGGGCTGGCTCCGGCACTGGTCGCCGGGTGACCTGGCGGCCGGCCCGAGCAGCGGCTCCTACCTGACGCGAGGGATGATCGTCGTTCCGGCGAGCACCGCGGCGGTGGCCGGGATAGCCCTGGGCCTGTCCAAGGACCTGCTGCAACGAGTCGCCGACGTCACGTTGAAGGAACGCCGCACGCTGGTCGTCGTCCCCCGGGAGATGCCGTTCACCCGCTCGACGCTGCTGCACATGCTGTCGCTGCACGAGGCGGGCGCGGTCGTGGCGGCGGCGAGCCCCGGCTTCTACGCGGGCGCGACCGACGCGCAGGCACTCGTGGACTTCGTCGCCGGCAAGGTCCTGGACGTGGCTGGCGTACCCAACACCCTCCTGCGCCGCTGGACGGGTGAGCTCGGCGCCGCCCGCCGCCCGTCCTCATGACCGGGCATCCGACGGCGTCCACCGCCCGAGCCGTACCGTGAGCTCGCAACATCCGTAGTTGATGTCAGGCTGGGGATTGAGGCAGGTATGGCGCGCAACAACACGAGGAAAAGCCCCACGGCGGCACCGGCGCCCAAGGGCCGGGCGGCGCGCGCAGGCGGCAGGCCGTCGTCGGCATCGTCAGCACCGTCAGCACCGGATCTCCGGGTACAGCTGCCGTACTTCGCCGCCCGGATCGCGGCGCTGATCGTGGTGCTGGTCGTCCTGCTCGTCCTGGACGTCAGCCCGGTCCTGGCGTTGCTGTCCGCTTTGGTGATCACGGGCGTGCTGACCTACCCGGTGGGCCGGATGCAGCGCCGTGCCGCCGAACGCGCCGCCGGGCGCCCGGCCGGCAGGCGCGGCACCAGCGTGGCGGGCCGAGACGGCAGCGAGCGGTGATGCCGAGGCTGATAGCCGCTGATCGGCGTTTTCCCTAGCAAGATCGGCGGATGTTTGTCGTTGGGTACGCCGATCGGGCCGAAAACCGTACACAGCGACAAACACGTGCTGATCATGAAAAGTGCGCCGGTCGCGGACGCGTTGGAGGTTCTGGGCGGCGGTCGGCCGAACGCTGGACGAGGCCACCGGGCAGTCCGGCCTCGCACGGGCGCGGGAGCGCGCGGGGCTACCCTTATAGTCATGGACGCCGGGTTCAAGCGTGAGATCGAAGCGAAGGTCGCCGGCGGCGAACGGCTCAGCCGCGCCGACGGCGAGGCCCTCTACGCCTGCGACGAGCTGGCCTGGCTGGGGGAGCTGGCGCATTCCGTCCGGGTCCGCAAAAACGGCGACGCGACGTACTTCAACGTCAACCGGCATCTGAACCTCACCAACGTGTGCGCGGCGTCCTGCGCGTACTGCTCGTTCCAGCGCAAGCCCGGCGAGGCCGAGGCGTACACGATGCGCATCGAGGAGGCCGTGCGGCTGGCTCGGGAGATGGAGCCCGCCGGCATCACCGAGCTGCACATCGTCAACGGCCTGCACCCGACCCTGCCGTGGCGTTACTACCCGCGTTCACTGCGCGAGCTGTCCAAAGCGCTGCCGGGGGTGGCGCTCAAGGCGTTCACCGCCACCGAGATCCACTGGTTCGAGAAGATCAGTGGCCTGCCCGCGGACGAGATCCTCGACGAGCTGATCGACGCCGGTCTGGAGTCGCTGACCGGGGGCGGCGCGGAGATCTTCGACTGGGAGGTCCGCCAGCACATCGTGGGCCACGAGACCCACTGGGAGGACTGGTCGCGCATCCACCGTATCGCCCACTCCAAGGGCCTGCGGACGCCGTGCACCATGCTCTACGGCCACATCGAGCAGCCCCGGCACCGGGTCGACCACGTCCTGCGGCTGCGCGAGCTCCAGGACGCCACCGGAGGGTTCGTGGTGTTCATCCCGCTGCGCTTTCAGCACGACGCGGCTGGCGACCCCCGCAACCGGCTCATGAACCAGCCGATGGCGACCGGCGCCGAGGCGCTGAAGACGTTCGCGGTGTCCCGGCTGCTGTTTGACAACATCGATCACATCAAGTGTTTCTGGGTGATGCACGGCCTCACCACGGCCCAGCTCGCGCTGAACTTCGGCGCGGATGACCTGGACGGGTCGGTCGTCGAATACAAGATCACCCATGACGCGGACGGTTTCGGGACGCCCACCACGATGACCCGTGACGACCTGCTCACCGTGATCAGAGATGCCGGTTTCCGGCCGGTGGAGCGCAACACCCGCTACCGGGTGATCCGGGAGTTCGACGGCCCCGACCCGGCCCGTCGGGATCTTCCCCAGCCGATCGGCGCATAGGCTCCCGCGACATGCAGACCAGCCGACCGGATGCCCCGGATGCCCCGGATGCCCCGGATGCGCGGGCGCCGCGGCCGGGCGCGCCCGCGCATCCAGCCAAGCCGAAGGGATCGGCCGGTATCGGTTCGATCTTCGTACTGGCTTTCCTGGTGATTCTTGTGCCAGGCGTGGCCGCCTACGCCCTGCTGCGGCTTGCCGGTCTGGCGATCGGCCCGGCCGGGCTGCTCGGCCTGCTGGTGATGTTCATCTGTCTCGGCCTGTATCCGTCCTTACTGCAACGCCTTGGCTGGGTACGCAGGCGCACCCGTCGCCCGAGATGACATGAGCCGGCCCAGGGCACGGCCGGGACGAGGAGGGCGGACATCGTGGATTTTCGAAGCCGGGCACCTGGTGATGCGGGACGGCCGCTGCCCGGGTGGCCGTCGCGGCTGCCATCCGCGGTGCCGTCGACGCCACCATCCCGCTCGGGTCTGCTGGCCATCAACGCCCGTTACTTCATGGTGCGAGCGCTGATTTTCGGTGTGGTGCTTGCGGTGGTGCTGCGGCTGGGCGTGAAGGGCTTCCTGGCCTTCGCCGTGGCCTTTGTGCTGAGCGGGCTCGTGAGTTATCCGGTGGCGCTCCGCCAGCGTCGCGCGGTGTTCGGCGCCTTGGCGCAACGACGCGGCTGGCTGCGTTGACCGGCGGGCCGGGGCCGGCTCGCCCACGGGTCGGGCACATCCAGTTTCTCAACTGCCTGCCGCTCTACTGGGGGCTGGTGCACTCCGGTGCGCTGCTGGACGTCGAGCTGACCAAGGACACTCCGGACCGGCTCAACGAGGCGTTGGTGAGCGGCGATCTCGATATCGGCCCGATCAGTCTTGTCGAGTACCTGCGGCACGCTGACGATCTTGTTGTGCTGCCTGACATCGCGGTCGGTTCGGACGGCCCCGTCCTGTCGGTTGCGCTGGTCAGCGCCGTCCCGCTGGAGCGGATCCGGTCGGTCGCGCTCGGTTCCACGTCGCGGACCGGCGTGCTGCTTGCGCAGATCCTGCTGGAGGACAAGCTGGGGCTGGCCCCGGCCTACGCCAGCATGCCGCCGGACCTGCCGCTCATGCTCCGTGAGGCTGACGCGGCCGTATTGATCGGGGATGTGGCGCTCCGCGCCGTCCACAACGCCGAGCGGGCCGGAAGCACGCATCCGCTCCATGTAGTTGATCTCGGAGCGGCGTGGCGGGACTGGTCGGGACTGCCGATGGTGTTCGCGCTCTGGGCGGTCCGGCGTGACTTCGCGCTGGCCCATCCGGGCGTGGTCAAGGAGGTGCACAGCGCCTTCCGCGGCAGCCTTGACCTCGCGCTCCGCCAGCTCGGCACCGTCGCCAGGCATGCGGCGCGCTGGGAGGCGCTCGACGCAACCACCCTGACGCGCTACTTCACGGCCCTGGACTTCTCCCTGGGTGAGCGTCAGCTGGAGGGCCTGATGGCGTTCGCCGGCCAGGCCGCGGCGCGCGGCGTCGTCCCAGCACGGATGGGCATCGTGTTCGCCGACGTGTAGAACGGGCCGGCCATCACACGGGCGGTCGAAATGCCCGGGAGAAATCGACCGGCGGGCGCGCGCTGTGCGCCCTGGCCGTCGCGAGCCGCGGGCCGTTCCATTCGAGTGTGGGAACACCGGCGCCATTCGCCTTGCCAGCGCCGGCTGTCGTTCGGTAATCTGCCGCGGCGATCATGCTGGCGAATTCGTCCGGTGTGGGGAAAACGGGGCAGGTATGGCCGGTGCGGGTGCCGTGGACCGCCGCGTCGATCAGGTTGTTCACCACGAGTATCCAGGCACGCAGCCCCTCGTGCCCGGTCAGCTCGGCGAAGACGGCGGCCTCCAGACAGCAGGTGCCGGCCTGCTCGAACTCGTTGCTGTCCAACAGGGCTATCGCCTGTAGTCCCGCGAGATGCCCCGCAATCATGAAGAGGCGGAACTGCTGATGGGGAAGCATGCGGGTCCGCAGGAGAACGTCGGCAAAACGCTGCTGGCCCCGCACGCGAACGGTGATATCGGCGGGGGAGAGCTGCTGTGCGGACGCGATCAGTTCCGCCGCCTGCCGGTCGAGGGCGTCCAGTTTCCGATCGTAGGCCTGGTAGTCGAGCAGGTCGCGTATCCTGCGGCGGGATTCGGCCTCCGGGTTTGAATCGCTGTGCGTTTTTTCGGTGCGGGCTTCGATCGCGGCCAGCCGTAGCGCAACGAGAGCGCCGTCCGCAGCCAGGGCCGCGTCGACGGCGGCCAGGACCGGCCGAGCCGGG
Source organism: Protofrankia sp. CiP3 (assembly GCF_917627345.1). Taxonomy (NCBI): domain Bacteria; kingdom Bacillati; phylum Actinomycetota; class Actinomycetes; order Frankiales; family Frankiaceae; genus Protofrankia; species Protofrankia sp. CiP3. The sequence continues at coordinate 18,816 of NZ_CAKJTM010000010.1, forward strand.
ATACCGCGGCTGGGCTGCTCCAATTGGTCGATGTACCGTCGGCTGTAACCAGTGATCCTTGCGAGATCCGCCCGGGAGAGCTCCCGTTCCTCACGTATGCGACGGATCATCCATGGCAGAAGATCCTCCGCACTGGCTGTGTCGTCACAGTCTCGGTTCCGTCGCCGCATCCGCGCCTGCTTCCTTCTTCCAGGAGGACCGGGCGGCAGGGCTTGCCTGGCCGACCCGATGCGTGTCACGTTTTCTGTGTCGGAGGGGTCTACAAAGAGTGATCGATAAAAATCATGTCACCTTTTGTGACCATGCTACTCCAAAGTGCACTGACTCTGGCCAAGGTCTGAAGATTTTTTACTTATCGTCGTATATTTATTACTTTTAGAGGTTCCGGCAACAAGGGTGTAGATCAAGGAGTGGGATTGGGGGCGCGTGCCCGCGTGCGGCGGCGCGGGGAGCCACCGGAGGCGGTGGGTGGCGACCGGCGCCGGGGCACCCGTGCGCCGCGCGGGGATGGCTGGGGAGCGATGGCGTGAGGTGCGCGCCCTGGCCCCGCGACGCCGCGTTCCCCGTCGCTGGTCGCCCTTGCTGTCCAGATGCGCGAAAAAGGCTATGACCTGCACACCTTTTGGTTGACAATGATCATTGGGGGTGGAAAGTTGCCGACAGCTGTTGTCGTTGTTACTTCCGGCGCATCAAAGGCAATCCACGGATAACCATTTCACATTGCCGCGTCGCGGGTGTCACTGGACTCGTTGCGGATTACGTGCGCATCGCGGCCGCATGGCCGGCCCGCCAGGGCGCTGGGCGCGGGGGCTAGCTCGGGAAACCACCCCGAATGACGATGGGCGGGTGGTGCTGGCGTGGCGTAGAACGTCGGATATGGACGGGGAACCGGAGCCGCAGGCCGCCGTTCGTGTCGTGGTGGCGGACGACGCGGATGGTGTGCGCGACCTCGTGTGTCTCCTGCTGGAGATGGAGCCTGACTTCGTGGTCGTCGGCCAGGCAAGGGATGGAGCCGAAGCCGTTGAGGTCGTTTCGCGGACCGGCCCGGACCTCGTGCTGCTCGATGTCTGCATGCCCGTCCTGGACGGCCTCGCGGCGCTGCCCGCGGTACGTCGCGCCGCGCCGGGCGCCCGTGTCGTCATCTTCACGGGTTTCTCCGAAGAGGCTCTCGGCGAGCGGGCGTTGGCGCTCGGCGCGCATGCCCTGATCGAGAAAGGCCTTGCTGCCGACAGCCTGCTCGATTGTCTTCGGGACGTGTGCGGCCGTGCCTCGACTCGGGTCACCGCGGGCGGCTCGACCCGGAACTGAGCCTCGGCAGCTCTGGGCACGGCTGCTCAGCTGTCCAAAATAACCTGGTTCGGGTGTTTGTCGGTTGCTTTTTGTAAACGTTTGGTCGTTTTTTGTTGGTTCTGTGTACGATCACCAACGTGTGGGCGCCCAGTGTGGAACCATAGGGCTGTGACCGTGCGCCCGGGGCTTCGCCTGACTGGCTCAGACATAACCGGCCTCGGTCCGGACGTCCGCCCAGCGGGTCCTGCGCTGGGCGACTTCCCGTTGGTGGATTCTGCTCTGGTCGCGCGCCTGCACATCGACCTGCTCAGGGTCGCAAGCGCCGCCTGTCCGCGTCACAGCTGACCTTCCCGCGCGCCGGCGCTCTCGGCGCACCCCGCACCCGGCTGCGAGAGACTCGATGACAACCCCCGCACGCTCCCGTTCCACCCGCCCGCTCCGTCCGAAGGGGCAGGGCCAGTGGGCACTCGGCCACCTTGAGCCCCTCAACCCCAACGAACGGATGAAGAAGGACCAGGACGGCCTCGCCGTTCGGGACCGGATCCTCAACCATTACCCGTACACCGGGTTCGCCGGGATCGACCCGCAGGACCTGCGGGGCCGATTTCGCTGGTGGGGGCTGTACACCCAGCGCAAGGAGGGAATCGACGGCGGTAAGACGGCCATCCTTGAGCCTGAGGAGCTCGACGCGCCCTTCTTCATGCAGCGGATCCGCCTTGACGGTGGCCAGCTGACCAGTGATCAGCTTCGTGTCATCGCGGGGATCTCCACCCGGTTCGGCCGGGACGTCGCGGACGTCACCGACCGCCAGAACATCCAGCTGCACTGGATTCGCATCGAGGATGTTCCCGCGATCTGGGCGGCGCTCGAAGGCGCGGGGATGACAACGGCCGAGGCGTGCGGCGACACCCCCCGAGTCATCCTGGGGTGCCCACTGGCCGGGGTTGACGGCGATGAGATCATCGACGCCACCCCGGCGATCGAGGAGACCGTCCAGCGTTACGTCGGTGACACCTCCCTGAGCAACCTGCCGCGCAAGTTCAAGAGCGCCATCTCCGGCTGCGCCGACCAGTGCACCCTGCACGAGATCAACGACATTGCGTTCGTCGGGGCCGTGCATCCGGAGTTCGGTGCCGGTTACGATCTTTGGGTCGGTGGCGGGCTGTCGACCAATCCCAAGCTCGGGGTCAGGCTCGGCACCTTTGTCGCCGCTGACCGCGTCGCCGAGGTCTGGTACGCGGTGGCGAGCCTGTTCCGGGACTACGGCTACCGGCGGATGCGCACCCGGGCGCGGCTGAAGTTCCTGGTCGCGGACATGGGGCCCGAATGGGTCCGGACGACGCTGGAGAAGGAGTACCTGACCGCGCCGCTGCCGGACGGCCCGCCACCGCCGCCGCCGCGTAACGAGGGCCGCGATCACATCGGTATCCACCAGCAGAGCGACGGCCGTCTAGCGGTCGGCTTCGCGCCCCGTGCCGGACGGCTGAGCGGCACCACGCTCACCGCGGTCGCGGACCTCGCAGACCGTTTCGCCGCTGGTCGCATCCGCGCGACGACCACGCAGAAACTGGTCATCCTCGACGTCGATCCGGCCGGGGCCGACCAGCTGACGGCGGAACTCGCCGCGCTCGACCTGGTCGTCCGGCCGAGCGTTTTCCGGCGCGGCACCATGGCCTGCACCGGCATCGAGTTCTGCAAACTCGCCATCGTCGAGACCAAGGCGAAGGCCGGGGCGCTCATCGACGAGCTGGAGCGGCGGCTGCCCGACTTCGACGAGCCGATCGGCATCCACGTGAACGGCTGCCCGAATGCCTGCGCACGTTTCCAGGTCGCCGACATCGGGCTCAAGGGCTCCCTCGTCCCGGACGAATCCGGGGAGATGGTCGAAGGCTTTCAGCTGCACCTTGGTGGTCATCTTGGCGTACGGTCGCGGCTGGGCCGCAAGTCCCGTGGGCTGAAGGTCACCTCCGCCGGTGTCGCTGACTACGTCGACGGGCTGCTGCGCGCTTATTCGGATGGTCGGGACGAGGGTGAGTCCTTCGCGGACTGGGTCGAGCGGGCCGACGAGTCCGTCCTGGCCGCTCCGGCGGATCGAGCCGGTGCCGTGGCCCCGGCCGAGCCCGAGCCCGAGCCCGCGTCCGGGGCGTCCGGAGCGGTTTGATGGCTAGCGGTCATTCCGTCCCCTTCTACTGCCCGTACTGCGGTGAGGAGGACCTTGTTCCTTATCTTCCGCCCGAGCGGGATGCGGCCAGCGGGTCCGGCCACGGGCAGTGGGCGTGTGGGAGCTGTCGGCGGGCTTTCCGGCTCAGTCTGACCGCTCTCGCGGTCGGGCCCATTTCGTCCGAACGGGACGGTTCAGCTGACTTCGAGCACTGAGACGGCGTTTTGACGGTAATCCGGGGCTGTGCCCCCCGGTGCGGCGTGGAAAAGGCGTGATCGCGTCGTTGCCGGCCTGTTACGACGGAGGAGAGCGATTCATGGATGCCACGTTGAAGGACCGTGCCCTGCATGCCGGTGACGAGTTGGAGGGCGCGTCCGCGCAGGAGATCCTGGGCTGGGCGGTGGAGGAGTTCGGGACGAAGCTGGTTGTGGCCGCATCCATGGCGGAGGCTGTGCTCGTCGACATGCTGGCCAGGATCTGCTCGGACGTCCCGGTGATTTTTATTGATACCGGTTACCATTTCGCTGAGACAATCGGTACTCGGGACGCGGTCATGCACCGCTACAACCTGCCGCTGATCAGTACCGGCCCACAGCTCACCGTGGCCGGCCAGAACGCCGTGTACGGGCCGAAACTGTTCGAACGGGATCCGGACCGGTGCTGCCAGCTGCGCAAGGTCGTCCCGCTGGACCGTGCGCTGGCGCCCTACCGGGCGTGGGCGGCGGGCTCGCGCCGGGCCGAATCCGCCGGGCGCAGGAACCTGCCTGCCGTGGGGTGGGACGAGCGGCGCGGCAAGGTGAAGATCCATCCGCTGGTGGCCTGGACGGACGAGGACGTCAACCGCTACGTCCAGGAACATGACGTGATCGTTAACCCACTGCTGTCGGATGGATACGACTCTGTCGGCTGCTGGCCGTGCACCAGCCGTGGTGAGGGCCGCGCGGGCCGCTGGGCCGGCAGCGCCAAGACCGAGTGCGGCATTCACTGACCTCGGCGGTTCTGGCTGTTGCGGGTGGAGGGGCACTGACAGCCTTCAGGTAGTCGGTGATCTACTCGCCCGGGGCGGACCACATTCCGTCACGGTTTGTCGGGCCGGTATGACGACATGTCGGATCGCGGTGCGATGATCTCGCGTGTGGTTGTCCAGCGTGTCTGGTCGGCCACCTGATGACGCACGTACTGAACACCGCGAACGGATCCGACCATGACCCTGCGATCCCCGACTGATGGCCCGCATGGCCCGCACGGCCCGGTGGCTGGTGCGCTGCACGCCTGGGTGGACGAGTCGCTGCGCCTTCGGGCTGGCGAGCCCGGCCTCTACATCCTGGCCGCAGCTGTCGCCGAGGTGTCGTCGTGCCCGCCGATACGTCGAGATCTCAATGACCTGCTCCTGAAAGGTCAACGCCGTCTGCACTGGCGGGATGAAGATGGTGCCCGACGGCACAAGTTCGTGAGCCTGGTCGCGAGGGCCGACCTGGAGCTCGTTGTCGTTGTAGGCACGCCGGTACTGCCAAAGAAGCAGGAACGTGCCAGGCGGGTCTGTATGGAAGGCCTGTTGCACGAACTCGATCAGAGGGCGGTCGAGCGAGTGTGGCTCGAGTCCCGCACGACATCACTGAACAAAAAAGATCAAGTGATGGTCGCGGCACTTTTCGGTAGTCATGTGATCTCTCATCGGTTACGTACCGAACACGCTTCACCGGTGTTCGAGCCGATGCTCTGGGTCGCTGATGCGGCAGCAGGGGCGATATCGGCTGCGCGCGACGGCCAAGGAGATTTTATAGCAATCATCAAGCATCTTACGACAACGATCGAAATCCCTGTCCGATGACAACCTGCCGCTTTAGAGCAGCGCGAAGGCCGGGTCCCGTCGTCCGGCGGGGTCCCGACCATCACTTCCCATCCCCCCGAAGGAGGCGAGCATAGATCGAGAATGCGCCGTCTCGTGACCGTAGTCAAGTTGTCTCGTCATCTGGAGCAGGGATCGCGTGGCTGGCGAGTCCGGCCGAGGAGGTGCGGCGACGCGTCGTGCGGCGCTCGGGACGGTCCGGTGCGGGCGCCGGGGCGGGTCGGATGGCCAAGATCGAGGCTGTCGGGATGGCAACCTATAGTTAGAACTCGGGTGCGAAGGGTAGATGGCGAAGAGGGGGACCAGAGAAGGCGCAGCGGAGATATCCATGGGGGCCGAGTGGACTGTGCGGCACACGAGGCTCACAAGAGCCTTATCGATCATGCTAGATTGGGCACCCTTTGTGATCTCACGGGGCGAACCGGCCGAACCAAGTCGCCCATCCAGGCCAGCGATCTCCGCGCGTTACTCCTGTTTCTTGCGGTTTTCCAGTGGATAACAGATTTTCTGGGGTGGGTTTTCTTCGGTATTTTCATTGCGGGTGTGACCGGGATCATCAGGCGAGAGTAGCGGATGCGTTACTGTTCAACCGATTTCTTTCATGGGTAGGTTTCACCGATTGCATGCTGCGTGAACCGTCCCGGCAGTAGCGTCGCGGGGATGAACGATGGCCGGGCACACGATGAGGACGAGGGAGACAACGGCCGCGGGAGCGGGGGAGCCGGGGCCGCGAGTGCGGCGGGACGGGACGAGCCGCCGCGCGCCCCCGGTGAGGTCTGGCTGGTCGGGGCAGGGCCGGGGGACCCGGGTCTGCTGACCGTCCGTGGTCGTGAACTGCTCGGTCGGGCGGACGTCGTCGTCACGGACCGGCTGGTATCCGCGGGGGTCCTTGCGCTTGCCCGGCCCGGTGCGGAGGTTGTCCACAGTGGCAAGAGCGCCGGTGCGCTGACTCGTACCCAGGAGGACGTCAACGCGTTGCTGGTCGATCGCGCGCTTGCCGGGTACCTGGTCGTCCGCCTCAAGGGTGGGGACCCGTTCGTGCTCGGCCGCGGCGGTGAGGAGGCCGAGGCCTGCCGGCTCGCCGGGGTGAGATGCACGGTTGTCCCGGGGGTGACCTCAGCGTTCGCCGGGCCCGCGTATGCCGGGATCCCGGTCACGCACCGCGGTGTCGCCCAGGATGTCGCGGTCGTCTCCGGTCATCTGTCACCCGGGCATCCCGACTCCACCGTGGACTGGGCGGCGCTGGGGGCGTCCCGGATGACCGTTGTCGTGCTGATGGGTGTCGCGCGGCTCGCCGGCATCACCGCGGCCCTCATCGACGGCGGCCGGTCGCCGGACACGCCGGTCGCGATGATCGAACGGGCTACCACGCCGGCCCAGCGTGTGATCCGCGGCACCCTGGACACGATCGCGGTCGACGCCATCGTGTTAGGCGTTCGCTCACCCGCGGTGGTGGTGATCGGTGACGTCGTGGCCCGTTGCGACGCTCCGCCGCCACTCATCCCGACAGATGATGCACGGTTGCCGAGCGATGGCGCTACCCGTCCGCTGCTGGGTGTCCGGGTGCTCGTCCCGCGGACGAGACCGCGTCCAGGCCTGCTCGCCGCACGGCTGCGGGCTCTCGGCGCGGACGCGGTGGAGACCGTGGTGTCGCGTCCCGGCCCGGCGGCGGCCGGGCCGGGGTCACCGCTGGCCGACGTCGACGCCGATCCGGACCTGCGGATCGCCGAGGAGCTGCGCCACGGTGACCTGCACGCGGTCGCGTTCGCGTCGTCGACCGCGGCTCGGGCGACAACGGCACTCTACGGACCGTTGCCGGCCGGGATGCTGGTTGCGGCCATGGGTGAACGCACTGTCACGGCATGCCAGCGGGCCGGTCTGCGGGTCGACGCTGTGGCGACTGAGCCCGGCATCCACCCGCTTGCCGCCGCCGTCGTCACCGCCGTGACCGAGGCCCGGTCGCGCTGACGGCGCTGGCATCGCTGACGGCGCTGGCCCCGGTGGCGGTGCTGCCAGGGCTGCCACCGGAGCCGGACAGCTGATTGTTGGCCAGCGTGTCCTCGATGCGGGAGGCAACCGCGGCCAGCACGCCGGGGTGCAGGCCGAGCGGGGCGGTGAGGTGCCAACGGGTGCCGGGGAATCGCTCCTGTGCCCTGGTGAGGGCGGCCGGGATGTCGTGGGTGGTGTGGTTGCCCTCGAACAGGAAGAAGGGATGGGCGACGATCTCCGTGCAGCCCGCGGCGGCGAGAAGCCCGTACCCGGCCGCGATGTCGGGCTCGATCAGCTCGAGGAAGGCCGGTTCCACCGCGTCCCAACGGATCTGGCCGTCGTTTGTGGCCCGATCAGCCTGGGCGAACAACCGCGCGAGCGTGCGGACAGCCGCGTTCGCCGTATCCCGTCGCGAGCCGTGCCCGATCACCAGTAGACCCCGCATGCCTACCAGTCTGCGCCGGACCCGCCCGGTCAGCCGCCCGTGCCGGCGGTGTCGCCGGAGCCGTGGCCGTCGTCGGAGCTGTGACCAGGGAAGATCTTGGCGGACGGGTCGATGATGGGCGCGGCGTTGTTGACGGCCGTGGCGACCTCGCCGAAACCGGTCGCGATCAGGCGTACCTTGCCGCGGTACTCGGTGATGTCACCGGCGGCGAAGACCCGTTCGACGCCGGTCGCCATGGTCGAGTCCACCACGATGTGGCGCCTGTCGATCGTCAGGTTCCAGCGGGTCAGGGGTCCCAGATCCGCGGTGAACCCGAGCGCGGCGACGATCGCCTGGGCCTGGCGGACCTGGCGCTCACCGGACTTGCTGTGGGTGAGTTCCACCTTCTCGACCTGGCCGTCGCCGTGGATGGCGGAGACCTCCGTGTGCGTCAGGATCTCGACGCGGGAGGACAGCACCTTCGCGACGGTGTGCGCATGGGCGCGGAAGCGATCGCGGCGGTGCACCAACGTCACCGAGCGCGCCAGCGGCTCCAGCGCGAGCGCCCAGTCGAAGGCACTGTCACCGCCGCCGACGATGATGACGTCGGCGGCGGTGTAGACGTCCAGCTTCGGGACGAAGTACGCCAGGCCACGGCCCAGATGGTCGCCGCCGACGGGCAGCGGGCGGGGCGTGAACGTCCCGAGCCCACCGGTGATGAGGACGGCCTTCGCCCGGACCCGTGTCCCCTGCACGCTGGTGACCACGACGCTGTCGGCCTCATGAGCCAGTTCGGTGGCCTGTTGGGCGAGCAGGTAGGTGGGGGAGAACGCCCCGGCCTGCGCGACGAGCGCGGTGACGAGATCACGGCCGCGCACGGCCGGGAAACCGGCCACATCGTAGATCATTTTTTCCGGGTACATAGCGGTGACCTGACCGCCGGCCTCGGGCAGGGAGTCCATCAGCGCCACGGACATCCCGCGGAACCCGGCGTAGTAGGCGCCGAAGAGGCCGGCCGGCCCGGCGCCGATGATCAGTATGTCGGTGTCGAGGTCCGCCGGTGTCGAGTTGTCCGGGCCTGCGGGGGTCACTGCGTCCACGCGTAACTCCTGGGGACTCTGCGTTCTGCGCCTGGGTGGCCCTGCCGGATCGCATTCGCAAGGGCCGGTCGGCACTACGGAAGGGAAACTCTGCTCCTATCCTGCCCCACGTAGAGCGACCGGCGATAGGGACGCGGCGTCTCCCGGGGCCGCGCACCCCCCGAGCCCATTTCCTGATTGGGAGCGCCCGGCGGCAGGGGCGTGGACATGGCATCGCGCGCCGGCTGTTTCTGGCCGGTGGCCTGGATCGGTGGCCTGGATCGGTGGTCGCGGCGGGACGCCGATGGGTGACACCGGCCGTTGGAGCCAAGCGGTACGCCCGATCGCCGTACCATCGCGGGGTGAGCCTTGCAGATGATGCCGACAGTGGTTCTCCGGTACTTTCATCATCGGCGTTGGGCGAGGAGGAGATCGCGTCCGTTCTCGCCCATGCCGCCGGTGGCGGGCGGATCACTCCCGAAGAGGCACTACGGCTGTACACGAAGGCCCCGCTGCATGCCCTCGGCCAGGCCGCCGACGCTGTCCGCCGCGGTCGTTTCCCGGACGGCATCGCAACGTACATCATCGATCGGAATATCAACTACACGAACGTCTGCGTGACCGCCTGCCGGTTCTGCGCGTTCTACCGCGCTCCTGGGCATTCCGAAGGCTGGGTCCGCGACGTCGACGACATTGTCGCGAAGTGTGGTGAAGCGGTGGAGCTGGGGGCAACCCAGATCATGCTCCAGGGCGGTCATCACCCCGAGTTCGGCATTGAGTGGTACGAGGGCACCTTCGCGGCAATCAGGCGGGCGTACCCGCAGCTCACCCTGCATTCTCTGGGCGCCAGCGAGGTCGTTCACATCGCGCGGACGTCCGGGCTGAGCCATGGCGACGTCATCGCCCGGCTGCGCGACGCGGGGCTCGACAGTTTCGCCGGGGCGGGAGCGGAGATTCTCACCGAGCGTCCTCGGCGCGCGATCGCCCCGCTCAAGGAACCGGGGCAGGTCTGGCTGTCAGTCATGGAGACCGCTCACGGCCTTGGCATGGAGTCGACCGCGACGTTCATGATGGGCACCGGCGAGACCAACGCCGAGCGCATCGAGCACCTGCGGATGATCCGTGACGTCCAGGACCGCACCGGCGGTTTCCGGTCGTTCATCCCGTGGACCTACCAGCCGGAGAACAACCACCTGCGCGGCCGGACCCAGGCATCGACCATCGAGTACCTGCGGCTGGTGGCGCTGGCCCGGCTCTTCTTCGACAACATCGCGCATCTGCAGGGCTCGTGGCTGACGACCGGCAAGGAGGTCGGCCAGCTCACTTTGCACATGGGTGCGGACGATCTGGGTTCGGTCATGCTGGAGGAGAACGTGGTGTCCTCGGCCGGCGCACGTCACCGCACCAACCGGACGGAGCTGATCGGTCTGATCCGCGCCGCCGACCGGATCCCGGCGCAGCGCGACACCCTCTACCGGCACCTGGTCGTGCACCGCGACCCGACGCGGGATCCCGTTGATGACCGGGTGGCCTCACACTTCTCCTCGACCGCGCTGCCGTCGCCACCCATGCTGCCGATTGTCGCCACCAGGTGACGCCCCTCATCGATCCGGCGTGACGAACGGCCGGGGCCGGCAGCGGCAATCCCGCTGGATCTTCTGGACCCGGGGTGCGCTTCACAGGGTGCTCCTGGATCGCTGGGCTGTTTACCCGTTGCCTGGCCAGAGCGCCCCCGCGCCGTCCCAGCCCCGCGACGCCGCGCGCCCCCTGTTGCTGGGCGCTCTAAATCCCCCACCCAGTCATGTCGAGCGCTTTGGCGCGGGCTGCTCTTTGTATACATTCCCGAGATTCAGAGTGGGTTCTAAGAGCGTGTTCGAGATCGGTCTTTCGATCAGTGAGCCGGAATGACGGTCTCAAACGCGCTCTAAGCGGCCGGCGCCGGAGCTCCCGCTCCGGAAGGTGCCTGGCCTGGGCGTGTTGATTCGTCGGTCGCTCGACCGAAGGCGGTGGAGTGCTCGAAGCGTTCGGTCCAGTAGGTGTGATCTATATCACATGCGCTGGCTCTTGTTCGGTTGATTCTTTGCAACCAAAATCGAGTTTGCTTATCAAACTCACTATGATGATGGGTGCTTCGTCCACTGGAACCTGACCGGAGTCTGGGAGCGAAATTGGCTGAGGTCGTGTCTGGAATTTTGTCCGAACCGCTGGATATTCTGGGGCGACTGTTGGCGCCCGAGGGAAAACAAAATCCATATCCATTATACGAGGAAATGCGCGCGCATGGCCCCGTGGTGACCATTGCGGGCGTTCATACATTTATCACCGGCTACGCTGAATGTGCGCAGGCGCTGCGGGAACCGCGGTTGTTGTCAACCGATGCGGCGGTTCAGGACCAGCGGCTTCAGGGCTGGCGTGAGCATTCGTCCTGGCGCTGGCTCACGCGGAACATGTTGTTCAGCAATGATCCGGATCACGATCGCCTGCGCCGGTTCTTCGGCAACGCGTTTTCCGCGCGGCGGGTTGCCGAGATGCGGTCGTTGGTTCAGGAGCTGGCCTACGACGCCGTGCGGCACGTCGCCACACTCGGAGCGGGTGGCCAGGTCGTGGATCTGGTCCCCGAGTTCTCCTTCCGGTTCCCGATGGCTGTCATCGGCCGGCTGCTTGGCGTTCCCGAGGCCGACCAGCTGGGATTCCGCGAGGCCATCGGGGACATCACAAGTGCCCTCGAACCGGTCCGCGATCCGCGCGAGCTGGAGCGTGGGGACGCGGGTATGGATCTGCTGGCGGAATACTTGACCACGCTCATCGCGCGGTTACGAGAGACTCCTGGCCCGGATCTGACCAGCGGCTGGATCAAGGCCCTGGACGAGGGCGCGGAAATTACCGAGGAGGAGCTCTTAGCCAATTTTATGCTGCTGCTTGTCGCCGCCACCGAAGCGCCCCAGGATTTACTGAGCAACACGGTGAGGCTGGCGCTCGAACAACCCGCCCACGCCGCGCGGCTGCGCGAAAACCCAGCATTCGTGGAGAGTTTCGTCAAGGAGACGCTGCGGTTTGACCCGGCTGTCCAGGTCCTGAACCGGGTCGCTTCGGAGGACCTGGACTTCTTCGGGGCCCGCGTGACAGCACACTCCCCGGTCACGCTGCTCATCGCCGCGGGTAACCGGGATCCTCGCAGATTCGACAACCCTCTCGTGTTTGATCCAGCCCGGCCTGACAACCAGGCACTGACCTTCAGCGCGGGCGGCCACTATTGTCTGGGCGCGGCGCTTGCCTGCATGTCGGCCGAGGTCGTGCTTCCGCTGCTGCTGCGAAGTCTCCCGGAACTGTCACTGGCTGGGGACGCAACATTCCGAGTCCAGGTCGTCCAGCGTGGCCATGAGCACTTGCCAGTCACAACCAACTGACATCGACACGCACAGCGAAAGGACAGTGCCGAGCATGGGCATATTGTCGGGAAAAACCGCCCTGGTCACCGGTGCGAGCAGGGGCATCGGACGTGCTGTCGCCGAACGGCTCGCCGCTGACGGAGCGCGGGTGGGCGTGCACTACGCCAACAACGGGACAGCCGCGAAGGACGTCGTGACGGTGATCGAGAAGGCGGGGGGCGAGGCCTTCAGCTTTCGGACGGAGCTGGGCGTGCCGGACGACGCGGTTGCGTTGTGGGCCGAGTTCGACAAGTACGCCGACGGGCTCGACATTCTGGTCAACAATGCCGGTGTCGGTCTGACGGCACCGATTGAGCAGGTGCGGGAAATCGATTTCGATCGGCTTTTCGCCGTCAATGTCAAGGCTCCGTTTTTTATCATCCAGCAGGGTCTCGGCCGGCTGCGCGACGGCGGGCGGATCATCAACCTGTCCAGCGCCACCGCCCGGATCGCGATGCCCCTCGTGGCCGCCTACTCCGCGTCCAAGGGCGCGATCAACACGTTGACCCTGACGCTGGCCGAGGCGCTCGCTCCCCGCGGCATCACGGTGAACGCGGTCGCGCCCGGCATTGTCGAGACCGACTTCAACCCGTGGCTGGCCATCCCCGAGATGCGGGCCAGGGTCGAGCGCTACGCGGCGTTCGGCCGCATCGCCACGCCTGATGACGTGGTCGGCCTGGTGGCGTTCGTGGCCTCCGAGGAAGCCCGTTGGATCACCGGGCAGGTTCTCGACGCCAGCGGTGGCTCCGGCCTCGGCAACGGATCGGCCTGATCCACCACACGGATACAGCGGCGCGCGTCCCTGGTGCGTGCGCCGCTTCTAGGGCG
>NZ_CAKJTM010000010.1:32280-35659 GCF_917627345.1 Protofrankia sp. CiP3
CGCCCTAGGCGTGTTTCTTGATCCATGCCTCTGTTGCCGGGCGCTCTTGCGTGCGCTCCCCCACAACCCGATGATCGAGAGGATATTGATCGTGAAATCGCCAGGCCATCGAATCAACAGACGAGTCCTGCTGAGCGGTACCGCAGGAGTCGGTGGCGCCGCTGTGCTTGCGGGGGCCGCCCCCGCTGCCGCCCATGTGGACCCAGCCACCGGCCCGACGATCGGGCCGGCCGATCCGCGTTATGCGTTGCTGACGACCGGGAACAACCAGCGTTTTGTGGCCAGACCCGAGTACATTCGAATGATCCATTCCACGGAGGATGCGGTCTCCGCGTTACGCGCGGCAGCCACGGCCGGAAAACGGGTCTCGGTGCGTAGCGGCGGTCACTGTTTCACGGACCTTGCCTGCAATCCCGACGTCCAGGTCATCCTGGATTTCTCCGATCTGAACTCCGTGGACTACGACCCCGAGCTGGGTGCGTTTGCCATCCAGCCTGGCGCTCGTCTGATCAATATCTACGAGAAGCTGTACAAGGGCTGGGGAGTCGCCCTTCCCGCCGGGGTCTGCTACAGCGTCGGCGCGGGCGGCCATGTCGCGGGCGGGGGATACGGCCTGCTGTCCCGGCAGCATCGACTGGTGGTCGACCACCTCTATGCCGTCGAGGTGGTGACTGTGGATGCTGGAGGGCGGGTCCGGATCGTGCGGGCGACCCGAGAGATCACCGATCCGAACCGGGAGCTGTGGTGGGCCCATACCGGCGGTGGCGGTGGCAACTTCGGCCTGGTCACCAAGTACTGGTTCCGTTCTCCGGACGCCACCGGGTCTTCGCCCGCGGCCCAGCTGATGTCGCCTCCGTCGGAGGTGCTGCTCAACGCCGTCGCCATCCGCTGGGCCGATCTCGACCAGGCGAAGTTCAGCCGGCTGATGAAGAACTACGGAGCTTGGCACGAGGCCAACAGCTCGCCGGACTCGCCTTACCATTACTTGTCAAGCATCGTCAACGTGGGCGTCAGAGCGGCTGGTGGCATCGGCGTGCTCACCCAGGTGGACGCCACCGTACCGAACGCGGATCAGCTCCTGAAGGACTATGTGGCCGCGCTCAACGACGGTGTGGGCGTCCAGCTGTACCCGCAGCCGGCGATGCCGCAGTTCGCGACCGCCCGGCGGCTGCCCTGGATGCGGGCGACCCGCTTGATCGGAACCAGCAACGTCACGGTTAACGACCCAACGTTGCGGGCTGCCCACAAGTCCGCCCTGATCCGGCGGAACTTCACCGACCAGCAGGTGGCGGCGCTGTACACCCGCCTGACCGATCCGGCCTACACCAACCCCCGGGCGATGGTGTTCCTCTTCTCGTACGGGGGACGGATCAACGATGTCTCGCCGGACGCCACCGCCAGCGCTCAACGCAGCTCCGCCTTCAAGATGCTGTTCCAGAACCTCTGGGATGACCCGGGCCAGGACGCGGTCAACCTTGCCTGGCTCCGCGGCCTGTACGCGGATTTTTTTGCCGCCACCGGCGGTGCCCCGGAACTTGACGGACAAGCTGACGGGTGTTACATCAACTACGCCGACGCGGACATGGCCGACCCGGCGTTCAACACTTCGGGAGTGCCCTGGCAAACGCTTTACTACAAGGGCAACTACGCCAGGCTCCAACGGGCCAAGCAGAAGTGGGACCCGTCGAACTTCTTCCGGCACTCGCTGTCGATCAGACCTGCGTGACCGTATAGGAGCGTCAGGTAGCTGCCGGAAATCGGCTACGGGGCAGACTGCTTGCTGGCTGAGATTAATTTCGGTCTTGCGGCGCGGTTCATGCCGTGGGCATCCATGGTCCGTTCCTCGATGTGACGGTCCATTCCTCGACGTAGCGGTCGAAGCCGAAGGGGCGATCGGCGAATCGACGATCTGTGGATTGTCTGTCAGGCTTGACCCCGTTCATGGGGTGACGTCGCGTCTGGCCATCACCGGGAAGGCGTCGCCGGTGAGCGGGTGGATGTGCCTTCCGGGAAGGACAGCATGTCGACATCTGACAGTAGTCGGGTCAACGCTGAAGGAAGCTGGGCGCAACGGGCTGAGGCACAACTGCCGACCCGGCGGGCCGAGGAGGAGGTCCAACGCCGGCTCGCCCACGGCCTGGCGGGCGCACCGACGATCACCGATCGTACGATCCCGACCTTCGCCCGCGGGGAGGCACCGCACTTCGCGGGCGAACGGGGCACCTTCCTGAAATGCCCTTATATCGAGGATGTGCACGATGTCGGCGACGCCGAGGTAGCGATCTTCGGGGTCCCGCTGGACGCCGGGACGACCTACCGGCCGGGCACTCGCTTCGGCCCGCAGGGCATCCGGCGCTCGACCAACCTGTTCGGCACCTACTCCTATGAACTCGGCATCGACCTGCGTGAACAGCTCAATCTGGTCGACATCGGGGACGTGTTCACCATCCCCGGGAACCTGGAGAAGTCCTTCGACCAGATCAGCCAGGCGATGGCCCACGTCGTGCGGCGGGGTGTGGTGCCGGTCGTCCTGGGCGGGGACCACTCGATCGGTTTCCCGACCATCCGCGGGATGGCGCCGTATCTGGACGGCAACATCGGGATCATTCACTTCGACCGGCACGTCGACACCCAGGAGAGCGACCTCGACGAGCGGATGCACACCACGCCGTGGTTCCACGCGACCAACATCCGCAATGCGCCGGCCACGAACCTGGTCCAGATCGGTATCGGAGGCTGGCAGGCGCCCCGGGCCGGTGTCAGGGTCGGCCGCGAACGCGGCACGACCGTTATCACCGTCGGCGACGTGGAACGGGTCGGCGTCGAGAAGATCGCCGAAGTCGCCCTGGAGACGGCGTGGAAGGACGCCACCGCGGTGTACCTGTCCTTCGACATCGACGTGATCGACGCCGGTTTCGTCCCCGGCACCGGCTGGCCCGAACCGGGCGGCCTGCTGCCCCGCGAGGCCCTCAACCTCGTCCGGATGATCTCCGAACCCGGGCTGGCGGGCATCGAGGTCGTCGAGTGCTCCCCGCCCTATGACTGGGCCGAACAGACCGCGCTGCTGTCCAGCCGGGTGATCCTCGACAGCCTCGCCACCCAGATCCGCAGCGGCAAGCTCGGCCGCAAGCCAGCCACTACCAGCCGCCACGCCTGGGGGCCGTATCCCGATGCCGCCAGCGATCATCATCCAGATCCCCTGAACACGACCATCGACCCGCACAGCCGGTAGTGCTTCACCGAGCTGGCTGACGGCGTGATCGGACGGGACCCCGGCCGGCTCCCGGCCGCGGGTCCCGCAGTGCGCTTCGGGCACAGCATTCTCGTGCGCGAGCAGCTTAGTAAGAGCGCCCGGCAATAGGGGCGTGGATCAAGGAGC
>NZ_CAKJTM010000010.1:35884-57378 GCF_917627345.1 Protofrankia sp. CiP3
GGGCGCTCTAAAAAGCCATCTGCGCGTACGGGAACTCAGGCTAGCCTGGCCGGGTGACCGTGCCTACCGGACCAAAGATCGAATTGCACGTCCACCTGGAGGGCACCGTCCGCCCGGCGACCTTGTTGGAGATGGCGCGGCGCAACGGCGAGCCGCTGCCAGCAACCACGGTCGAGGAGCTCACCAAGCTCTACCGGTTCCGGGACTTCGATCATTTTATCGAGATCTGGATCCTCACCACGCACGTGATGCGCACCGCCGAGGACTTCCGCCAGGTCGTCGTCGACTATGCGGCCGAGGCCTGCGCGCACGGCGCGGTGTACATCGAGGGGATCTTCTCGCCATGGTTCCGGGTCCAGCGCGGGATCTCCTGGGAGGAGATCTTCAACGGCTACGCCGACGGGGTGGCCGAGGCCCGTGAACGGTTCGGCGTGGACATGCGCCTGACCCCGGACGTCGACCGCATCCTGCCGCCGGATGCGGCCTGTGAGATAGCGCGCCAGGCGGTCCGGTTCCGTGACCGGGGGATCGTCGGGCTGGGCCTTGGCGGGCCGGAGGCCGGCCATCCGCCCGAGCCGTATGCGCGGGCGTTCGCCATCGCCGCCGACGGTGGGCTCGCGGCTGTCCCACACGCGGGTGAGACCAGCGGGCCGGAATCGATCAGAGGCGCTGTCGAGGCCCTGGGCGCCCACCGCATCCGCCACGGCATCCGAGCGGTGGACGATCCTGGTCTCATGGCCGAGCTCGCTGGCCGGGGCATCGTCCTGGACGTCTGCCCGGTGTCCAACCTGCGGACGCGGTCGGTGGCCGAACTTGCCGCGCATCCCCTGCCCACGCTCCTGGCCGCCGGTGTCCGCTGCTCGCTGGCGACCGATGACCCAGCCATGTTCGGCACCGACCTCGGCCGAGAGCACGTGGTCGCCGCCGCGTTGGGCGCCCGCGCCCGTGACCTTTACGAGGCAGGGGCTGCCGGGGCGCTGTGCGACCCGGCGACGCGGGAACGGCTGGCGGCGATCGGTGCCGGCACCGACTGGGAGGCGGTCCAGGCCGCGCTGGCCACGGCGGCAGGAGCTGATCAGCTGGCCGTGGGCATGGCCGCGGCTGGTCGCCCGGCCGCGTTCGGCACCGGGACGGTGCCACGATGAGCCCTCGTCCGAGAGCGGGCACAGCGGCCGGTCGGCCTGGGCTGGAGAAGCGGCCGGACGAGGTCGCGGCGATGTTCGACGGTGTCGCGCGCCGTTACGACATCACCAACACGGTGCTGTCCGCGGGCCGGGACAGCAGCTGGCGCATGGCGACCGCCGACGCGCTCGACCTGCGCCCGGGACTGCGGGTGCTGGACCTCGCGGCCGGCACCGCCACGTCCGCCCAGGCCTTCGCCTCCCGCGGAGCCATGGTCGTGGCCTGTGATTTCTCCCTGGGCATGTTGAGAGTCGGCCGACAGCGCCTCCGGCGCCGGCCTGGCACGGCCGTCGGCGGCACTGTCGCGCTGGTCGCCGGGGACGGGCTCGCGCTGCCGTTCCCGGACGCGTCCTTCGACCGGGTGACGATCTCGTTCGGCCTGCGCAATGTCGTCGATGTGGATGCCTGCCTCGCGGAGCTGGCGCGGGTGACCCGGCCGGGCGGGCGCCTGGTGGTCTGCGAGTTCAGCCGGCCCACCTGGGCGCCGTGGCGCACGGTCTACCTGGAGTACCTGATGCGGGCGCTGCCCGGGCTCGCCCGTGCGGTCAGCAGCAGCCCGGCTTCCTACGTCTACCTGGCTGAGTCGATCCGCGCCTGGCCGGACCAGCCGGCGCTGGCCACCCGTATCGCCGGAGCCGGCTGGACGGGGGTTGGCTGGCGCAATCTCACCGGCGGCATCGTGGCGTTACACCGCGCCGTCCGCCCGCCCGGCACTGGCGCCCGCGACCACACGATACGTCCTGTCCGGTCTCTGTCCTGCCTGTGAGCTGGCACATCATCCCTACCTGACCGTACGGCCACGCTGATCCAGCTATCGGGTTCCCGGCCCTCGCCCGCTGGTCCGCGCGACGCGGGGCAGGTCCGCGATCCCGGCACCTGTGCCAACCGCGGGCGCAGGGCCTAGACTCGCCGTTGCGCTCGTGAAAACGTTCACGAGCGGCGGAAGTATGGCGAGTGGGAACACCCCGGCGATCCGGAGCGGTGCGTGATCATGACAGCGGTCCAGGCCGAGCATGCCGATGTCATCGTTGTCGGCGCCGGACCAGGCGGATCGGCGGCCGCGTATCACCTGGCCCGTACCGGGCTTGATGTCGTCCTCCTGGAGAAGACGAGTTTCCCGCGGGAAAAGGTCTGCGGTGACGGGCTCACGCCGCGAGCCGTCCGCAGCCTGATCGAGATGGGCATCGACACCGGGACTGATCCGGACCGGGACGCTTTGGACCGGGACGTTTTGGGCGGGGACGGCGTTCGGGCGGGCTCTGGATGGGCACGAAACCGCGGCCTGCGGATCATCAGCGGCCGGGCGCGGCTCGAGCTGCCCTGGCCCGAGCTTGCCAGCTGGCCGGACTACGGCCTCGTCCGTCCCCGGCGCGACTTCGACGAACTGCTCGCCCGGCATGCGCAGGGCGCGGGGGCCAGGCTGCGGGAGCGGACCGCGGTCACCGGCCCGGTCCTCGACGAGCGCACGGGCCGGGTCATCGGCGTGAGCGCGAAGGCCGGCCGCGGCGGGGAACCGGTCGAGTTCCGCGCTCCGCTGGTGATCGCCGCTGACGGCAACAGCGCGCGGATGGCCCTGTCGCTCGGCATCGGCCGCCGCGAGGACCGTCCGCTCGGGGTCGCCGTACGCCGGTACTATCGCAGCCCCCGTACCCACGACGACTTCCTGGAATCCCATCTGGAGCTGTGGGAGGGCGCACCGGGAGCCTCCCGCCTGCTTCCGGGCTACGGCTGGATCTTCGGTATTGGGGACGGGACAAGCAATGTCGGGCTCGGGATCCTGAACACCACCAGCGCCTTCCAGAACACCGACTACAAGGATCTGCTCCGGCGCTGGCTCGGCGGCCTCCCGCCGGAGTGGGGCTACACCGAGGAGAACGCGACCGGCCCGGTACGCGGCGGCGCGCTGCCGATGGCTTTCAACCGCACGCCGCACTATCGCGACGGCCTCATGCTCGTCGGGGACGCGGGCGGTGCGATCAACCCGTTCAACGGTGAGGGAATCGCCTACGCCATGGAGTCCGGGCGCCTCGCCGCCGAGATAGCCGTGCAGGCGCTGGCCCGCGCGGGGGGAGCGGCACGGGAACGGGCGTTACAGGCATACCCGCATGTCCTCCAGCAGCGATACGGCGGCTATTACACCCTTGGCCGGATGTTCGTCCAGTTGATCGGGAACCCGGCCGTGATGCGGACGGCAACCCGGTACGGGCTGCCTCGACCGACGCTCATGCGCTTCACCCTGAAGCTGCTGGCGAATCTCACCGACCCGCGGGGAGGTGATGCGCTGGATCGTTTGATCAACGCGATGTCCACGCTCGCACCCGCGACCTAGGTCGACGAGTATGCGATCATGGTTTTCTCCGTAGGCTCGGCGGCGCCGAAGGCTGTCGGCGGCCAACGAGTTCGCGCGATTATGGTTGTTTCGCGCAATCGGCGGCCCCGGGGCCGCCAGCGGGTCGAAACGTGGGTCGGCGGATGCCGCCGGACATCACCTGCCGGTCCGGGGCAAACCGGTGTGAACCTTCGGATCGGATG
Source organism: Protofrankia sp. CiP3 (assembly GCF_917627345.1). NCBI lineage: Bacteria > Bacillati > Actinomycetota > Actinomycetes > Frankiales > Frankiaceae > Protofrankia > Protofrankia sp. CiP3. The sequence continues at coordinate 39,599 of NZ_CAKJTM010000010.1, forward strand.
TCGCGTAGGCTCCCTGGCGCGATCCGATCAGCTAGCCCCGGGTCGCTTGGAAATGATCGTCAACCGCGCACCGCCACTGCCACATTCCGCACGAGACCTGCAGAGAGGAGCTCGGCATGCTGTCGAATTACGTGCCGATCCTCGTACTTTTAGTAATCGCGGCAGCGTTCGCGATCGGATCTGTGATCATGGGGTCGCTGGTCGGCCCGAAGCGGTACAACCGCGCCAAGCTCGACGCCTATGAGTGCGGAATCGAGCCGTCGCCCGAGCCGGCCGGCCCGCACCGGTTCCCGGTGAAGTTCTACCTGACCGCGATGTTGTTCATCGTTTTTGACATCGAGATCATTTTCCTGTACCCGTGGGCGGTCGCCTTCGGGAGCCTGGGGATCTTCGGGCTGGTCGAGATGGTGTTGTTCATCGCCACCGTGTTCGTCGCCTACGCGTACGTGTGGCGGCGTGGAGGCCTCGAATGGGACTAGAAGAGAAGCTGCCGGGCGGCCTGCTGCTCACGACCGTCGAGAAGATGGCGAACTGGTCGCGGCGGTCCTCCCTGTGGCCGGCGACTTTCGGGCTGGCATGCTGCGCCATCGAGATGATGTCGACTGGCGCGGGCCGCTACGATCTCGCCCGGTTCGGCATGGAGGTGTTCCGGGCCAGCCCGCGCCAGGCTGACCTTATGATCGTCGCGGGCCGGGTCAGTCAGAAGATGGCCCCGGTGCTGCGCCAGATCTATGACCAGATGCCCGAGCCCAAGTGGGTGCTCTCGATGGGCGTATGCGCGAGCAGCGGCGGGATGTTCAACAACTACGCCATCGTGCAGGGTGTGGACCACATCGTCCCGGTGGACATGTACCTGCCGGGCTGTCCGCCGCGGCCGGAGATGCTCATGGACGCGATCCTGAAGCTGCACGAGAAGATTCTCACCGGCACGGTGACAGGCAAGCTCGAATACACGAAGATCGGCGAGTCGCCCTACCCGAAGCCGATCGAGGTGGCTACCGCACGGGCCGGTCTGCCGGCCGGGGCGCTGGAAACCAGTACACTGTCGGTCAACGACCGTAAGCGGTTCCGCCTTCCCGCCGGTGCCCCGGTGCCGACCGGAGCCGGCGCGGTCGAGCCGTCGCTTGACACCCGTCGGCCCGCTTCGATCGCGCCCGGCTCGGTGTTCGGCCGGATGAAGCGCCCCGTGCCCGGCGCGAAGCCGGCTGGCGAGGCCCGTCCGACCGGCGGGCCGCGTTCGCCCGCTGGCGGTGCGATCGGTGACAGCCTGGGTGCGGCGCCGGCCGCCGGGGCCGTAGCGGATCACGGGGACGAGACATGAGCGGGATCCCGGCGGGTTCGGGCGAAGCGCGGGGCACGTCGGCGAAGCCCGCCGCGCGGGGGGCACTGGCGGAGGCGCCGGGCAGCGAGGGATCGCGTCGGCGTGACGCCTTCGGCGCGTCCGGTTCCGGCGACACCTCCGGTTTCGGTGGTCTCGTCGAGAACCTGCCGGCTCCGGCCTCGACCGCACGGCCCTTCGGCGATCCTGATGCCGACACGGTCTACGACGCCCTGGAGCGCTCTTTCCCGCAGCTCACCGAGGCACTCGAGCGAGTGGTCGTCGAGCGTGGGGAGCTGACACTGCATGTGCGGCGGGATTACCTGCTCGCGGTCGCGCGGACACTGCGGGACGATCCGGGCCTGCGCTTCGAGCTGCTGTGCGGGGTCTCCGGCGTGGACTACCCCGACGACTCGACCGGCCGGCGGCTGCACGCCGTCTACCACCTGCTGTCGATGACCTGGCGCCGCCGCGTCCGGGTCGAGGTCGCTCTTGCCGACGATGACCCGGTCGTCCCGAGTGTCATGGGCGTCTGGCCCACCGCGGACTGGCACGAGCGGGAGACCTACGACTTCTTCGGCATAGTCTTCTCCGGTCGCGACAGCCTCACCAGAATCATGATGCCGGACGACTGGACCGGTCACCCACAGCGCAAGGACTATCCGCTTGGCGGCGTGCCCGTCGACTACAAGGGCGCCCAGGTGCCGGCGCCCGACGCGCGGCGGAGCTACTCGTGATCGTCCGTATCTCCCCGCGCCGTGGGCTTCACCCGCGCCGTCCCACCCTGCGCCGTCCCACCGCGCGCTGTCCTTACCAACGAGGTTCGTTATGACCACCCATGCCGCCGAGACGTCCAGCGCATCCAGCGCATCCAGCGCATCCAGTACGTCCAACACATTCGCCAGACCACCGGCCGACGATGTCCCCGCGGATGTCCCCGCTGGCGTTCCCGCGGCGGCCTACGAGGCCGGCTTCACCGAATCGGCGAGCGGACGGGTCTACACCGTTACCGGCGGTGACTGGGAGCAGGTGCTCGGCGCTGGCGAGGACTACACCGAGCGCCTCACCGTCAACATGGGCCCGCAGCACCCGTCCACCCACGGGGTGCTGCGTCTCGTCCTGGAGATCGAGGGCGAGACGGTCGTCCAGACCCGGGTCGTGATCGGTTACCTGCACACCGGGATCGAGAAGAGCTGTGAGTTCCGTACCTGGACGCAGGCGGTCACCTTCCTCACCCGGGCGGACTACCTCTCGCCGCTGTACAACGAGACGGCCTACTGCCTGGCCGTGGAGAAACTGCTCGGTGTCACCGAGGAGATCCCCGAGCGGGCGACCGTCATCCGCGTGCTGGTGATGGAACTCCAGCGGATCGCCTCCCATCTGGTGTGGCTTGCCACCGGGGCGATGGAGATCGGTGCTACCACAGGGATGATTTTCGGTTTCCGGGAGCGCGAGAAGATCCTGGATCTCCTGGAGACGATCACCGGTCTGCGGATGAACCACGCTTACATCCGGCCCGGCGGACTGGCCCAGGACCTTCCCGACGGGGTCGAACGCGACATCCGGGACTTCCTCGACGACATGCCGAAGCGGATCAGGGAGTATCACGCCCTGCTGTCCGGGCAGCCGATCTGGAAGGGCCGCATGGTCGATGTCAATTACATCGACGCGGCCAGCTGCATCGCGCTCGGCGTGACCGGGCCGGTGCTGCGCGCGGCCGGGCTGGCCTGGGACCTGCGCAAGACCATGCCGTACTGCGGTTATGAGACCTACGACTTTGATGTCCCCACCTCGCTGGATGCCGACTCCTACGCCCGCTACCTCGTGCGGCTGGAGGAGATGGGCGAGTCGCTGAAGATCATTGAACAGTGTCTGGCCCGATTGCGGCCCGGCCCGGTGATGATTGCCGACAAGAAGATCGCCTGGCCGGCGCAGTTGTCCATCGGCGCTGACGGGATGGGTAATTCACTTGATCATATTCGTAAGATCATGGGTACGTCGATGGAAGCTCTGATCCACCACTTCAAGCTGGTCACCGAGGGCTTTCGGGTCCCGGCCGGGCAGGTGTACACAGCGGTGGAGTCGCCCCGCGGTGAGCTGGGGTACCACGTGGTCAGCGACGGCGGTACCAGGCCGTACCGCGTCCATGTCCGTGATCCAAGTTTTGTCAACCTACAGGCGGTCCCGGCGATGACCGAGGGCGGCCAGGTCGCGGACGTGATCGTCGGTGTGGCGTCGCTCGACCCGGTGCTCGGGGGAGTTGATCGCTGATGCCGATGACCGAACAGACTCGCGCCGCCGCGCGGGACATCATCGCCCGGTACCCGCAGGGCCGTTCCCGCTCGGCCCTGCTGCCCATGCTGCATCTCGTACAGGCAGAGGACGGCTGTGTCACGGCCGAGGGGATCGAGTTCTGCGCTACCGAACTCGGTATCACCCAGGCCGAGGTCAGCGCGGTCGCGACCTTCTACACGATGTACAAGCGCCAGCCGGCCGGCGACTGGCTGGTGTCGGTCTGCACGAACCTGTCGTGCGCGCTGCTCGGCGGCGAGGACGTCTACGCCCGGCTCTCCCGGCATCTCGGCGTCGGCCACGATCAGACGACGCCGGACGGCGCGATCACCTTGGAGCATGCGGAGTGCCTGGCGGCCTGCGACTACGCACCGGTAATGACCGTGAACTACGAGTTTTTCGACCAGGTGGACCAGGATTCCGCCGTTGAGATCGTGGACGCGCTCCAACGCGGCGAACGCCCGGTGCCGACCCGCGGCGCGCCGTTGTGCACGTTTGTCGAGGCGTCCCGGCAGCTGGCTGGTTTCCACGACCCGCGCCCCGGTGCGGTGGCCGGGCCGGGGGTGGGCGAACCATCCGTCGCGGGTCTCCTGACCGCGGATGCCGCGGACGCGGGCACGCCGGCCGGCACCGCGGCCGGTGCCGCCAGGCGGACCCACACCGTGCCGACCGACCATCCGACGAAGGGGAGCTGACCATGCCGGTCACCCCGGTCCTCACCGGACGCTGGAACACTCCGGAGTCCTGGACGCTCGCCACCTACGAACGCACCGACGGTTACCAGGCGCTGCGCCAGGCGCTGGAGATGGGTCCGGACGGCATCATCGGGCTTGTCAAGGACTCCGGTCTGCGGGGCCGCGGTGGCGCCGGCTTCCCCACGGGCATGAAGTGGAGCTTCATCCCGCAGGGGGACGGCAAACCGCACTACCTGGTCATCAACGCGGACGAAGGCGAGCCAGGCACCTGCAAGGACGCGCCGCTGATGATGGCCGACCCGCATTCGCTGATCGAAGGCATCATCATCGCCTCCTTCGCGGTGCGGGCGAACCACGCCTTCATCTACCTGCGCGGGGAACTGGTGCACTGCGGGCGCCGGCTGCGGGCCGCGGTCGCCGAGGCCTATCACGCCGGCTACCTCGGCGCAGACATCCTCGGCAGTGGGTTCAGCCTGGACCTGGTCGTCCATTCCGGCGCCGGTGCCTACATCTGCGGCGAGGAGACCGCGCTGCTCGACTCCCTGGAGGGCCGCCGCGGCCAGCCTCGGCTGCGCCCACCCTTCCCGGCGACGCACGGGCTGTACGCATCGCCGACGGTGGTCAACAACGTCGAGACCATCGCCAGCGTCCCGTACATCGTCCGGCGCGGGGTCGAGTGGTTCCGATCGATGGGCCGAGAGCGTTCTCCCGGGCCGAAGATCTACAGCCTGTCCGGGCACGTGACCCGTCCGGGCCAGTACGAGGCACCGATGGGAACCACCCTCGCCGAGCTGTTGGAGATGGCCGGTGGCATCCGCGGGGGGCGGCGGCTGAAGGCCTGGACGCCTGGCGGATCCTCGACACCGATGCTCACCGCCGATCATCTCGACGTCCCACTGGACTTCGAAGGCGTTGCCGAAGCCGGTTCGCTGCTTGGCACGGCCGCCATTATGATCATGGATGAGACCGTCGACATGCTCAGGGTCGTCCGGCGTCTCACCCAGTTCTACGCGCACGAGTCGTGTGGCAAGTGCACGCCGTGCCGGGAGGGGACGCCGTGGATGGTGGGCATCCTGTCCAGGCTTGAACGCGGTGAAGGCGACGTAACGGACGTTGATACCCTTCTTGACGCCTGTGACAACATCTTCGGCCGGGCTTTCTGTGCCCTTGCCGACGGCGCGACCTCGCCGATCGTCTCGGGAATCACGTTCTTCCGGGACGAGTTCCTCCGGGCCGTGCCCACCGGGTCCGCGCCGGGCCATGCCGGTACCAGCGCGCTGGCCACCGAATCTGCCGTTACCGAATCCGCCGCCACCGACAGCGTCGCCGGTTCGCCGGACGCCCTCGCGAGAGCTCACTGATCACTATGACAACCGTGTCGACGAGCAGCGCCTCGCAGCCCCCGGTCGTGCCCACACCGCCGGATCTTGTCACCCTGACCATCGACGGCCAGCCGGTCAGCGTTCCCAAGGGAACTTTGATCATCCGTGCGGCCGAGCTCCTCGGGATCGAGATCCCGCGGTTCTGCGACCATCCGCTGCTGGACCCCGTCGGGGCCTGCCGACAGTGCATCGTCGAGGTCGAGGGGCAGCGCAAGCCGGTCGCCTCCTGCACGACGACCGTGTCGGCCGACATGGTCGTGCGCACCCAGCTCACCTCGCCCGTCGCTACCAAGGCGCAGGCGGGAACGCTGGAGTTCCTGCTGCTCAACCATCCGCTGGATTGCCCGGTCTGTGACAAGGGCGGTGAGTGCCCGTTGCAGAACCAGGCCATGGCCAACGGCAAGGCCGTCTCCCGGTTCAAGGAACCCAAGCGGACGTACCCGAAGCCGCTGGCCATCTCCACCGAGATCCTGCTCGACCGGGAGCGCTGCGTGCTGTGCGCGCGCTGTACCCGGTTCTCCGCGCAGATCGCCGGTGACCCGTTCATCGAGCTGTTCGAGCGGGGCTCGGACGAGCAGGTGGCGGTCGCGGAAGGTGAGCCGTTCCATTCGTACTTCGCCGGCAACACCGTGCAGATCTGCCCGGTGGGGGCGCTCACCAGCGCGGCCTACCGCTTCCGCGCACGGCCGTTCGACCTGGTCTCCACCCCGACCACCTGTGAGCACTGCGCCGACGGATGCGCGCTGCGGACCGACCACCGCCGCGGCAAGGTGATGCGCCGGCTCGCCGCTGAGGACCCGGCCGTCAACGAGGAGTGGAACTGCGACAAGGGCCGGTTCGCCTTCGCCTACGCCAGCGCCGCTGACCGGCTGCGCACGCCGTTGGTCCGGGACGACTCCACCGGCGAGCTCGTCGAGGCCTCCTGGACCGAGGCGCTCGCGTTCGCGGCCCGCGGGCTCGCGGAATGCCGGGACCGTCATGGCGTCGGCGTCCTGGCCGGCGGCCGGCTGACCCGCGAGGACGCCTATGCCTACGCCAAGTTTGCCCGGCTTGTCCTGCGCACCAACGACGTGGACTTCCGTACCCGGCCGCACTCGGCGGAGGAGGAGGAGTTCCTGGCCCACGCCGTTGCCGGTACCGGCATCGGGGTGACCCACGCGGACCTCGAGCGCGCACCCGCCGTGCTGCTGGTCTGCCTGGAGCCCGAGGACGAGGCGCCGATCATCTTCCTGCGGCTGCGCAAGGCCGCGGCCAAGCGGGGGACGGCGGTCTTCGCGCTGGCGCCGTTGGCCAGCCGGGGGCTGGCCAAGATGGCGGGGACGCTGCTGCCCGTCACCCCCGGCGGGGAAGCGGCGCTGCTGTCGAGCCTGGCGGCCGGGGACGCGGCAGCCGGTCGCGCGCTGCGAGCGCCCGGGGCCGTCATTCTGGTGGGGGAGCGGGCCGCGCAGGCACCCGGCACCTTCACCGCGGTCCTCCGGCTCGCGGAGGCGACCGGCGCGCGCCTGGCGTGGGTACCGCGCCGCGCCGGTGAACGTGGCGCCCTCGCCGCGGGCGTGCTGCCCTCGTTGCTGCCGGGTGGCCGCCCGGTCGCGGACGCGGTGGCACGCGCCGAGGTCGGGACCGTCTGGGGCGGGGCCGTCCCGGCGCGGCCGGGCCGCGACACCGCGGCCATCCTGGCCGCCGCGGCTGCCGGTGAGCTCGATGGGCTCGTCATCGCCGGGATGGACGTCGACGACCTGCCGGATCCGGCCGTGGCGCTGGAGACGATCGCCTCGGTGCCGTTCTGCGTGTCGCTGGAGGTTCGCCGGTCCGCGGTGGCTGAGGCCGCCGACGTTGTTCTGCCGGTCGCGCCGGTGGCGGAGAAGGCGGGGTCGTTCGTCAACTGGGAGGGACGCCTGCGCGCGTTCCAACGGGCCCTGGAGACTCCGGCCCTCGCCGACCTGCGGGTGTTGGACATGCTTGCCGCCCATCTCGGGGTGGCGCTGGGCGTCGCGGACCCCGGCGCGGCCGCCCGCGAGCTCAGCAGGATCGGCCGTGCCGGTGCCGAGGTTCAGCGGGCGCCGGCACCGGCGGTCACACCACCGGTGCCACCTGAGCCGCCCGCCGGTCAAGCCGTCCTGGCCAGCTGGCACCAGCTGATCGACGACGGCCGGATGCAGGACGGCGAGCCCTATCTCGCGGGGACGGCCCGTCCGCCGAAGGCCAGACTGTCCGCGGCGAGCGCCGGTGAGATCGGAGCGGTCGACGGTGATCTGGTCACGGTCGCCAGCGACCGTGGGACGATCACCCTGCCCCTGGCGGTCGCGGTCATGCCCGACTGGGTGGTGTGGGTCCCGACGTATTCACCGGGATCACACCTCCATCGCTGCCTGGCACCCCGCGCGGGCGAGCTGGTACGGGTCGGCGTGGCTGCCCGCACCCCGGCGAACGGCCGCGATCAGGCCCGCGCGCTGGCCACAGCCCAGGCCGGTCCCGCCGCCGTGGACGCCGCCGCTGGCCAGACCTCGAAGGGCCGGTCATGAGCTATCCATCCTCGTTCGGGGCACCCGCGGTTCCGCCGCTGGCCGCCGCCGGAGATCCGGATCTGTCGGTCTTCGGTGGCGACCCGCTCTGGCTGATCCTCCTCAAGGCTGTCGCGGTGTTTGCCTTCCTTCTGCTGATGACGCTTTTCGCGATCGTGTTCGAGCGCAAGGTGGTCGCTCGGATGCAGCAGCGTGTCGGCCCGAACCGGCACGGGCCCAAGGGCTGGCTGCAGAGCCTTGCCGACGGCGTGAAGCTGATGCTCAAAGAGGACATCATCCCGGTTCTCGCGGACCGGCCGGTCTTCATCCTCGCGCCTGTCGTCTCAGCGATCCCCGCCTTCCTCGCCTTCTCGGTGATCCCGTTCGGGCCGGAAGTCTCCATCTTCGGTCACCACACCGCACTGCAGCTCGCGGATCTGCCGGTCGCGGTGCTGTTCGTGCTGTCCGCGTCGTCGCTGGGCGTGTACGGGCTCATTCTCTCCGGCTGGGCGAGCGGGTCGACCTACCCGTTGCTGGGTTCCCTGCGGTCGGCAGCACAGATCATCTCCTACGAGGTCGCGATGGGGCTGTCGTTCGTCGCGGTCTTCCTCAACTCGGGGACGCTGTCGACATCGGGCATCGTCGCTGGCCAGCGCCACTGGTGGAACGTGGTGCTGGTGCCGTCCTTCATCATCTACTGCATCGCGATGGTCGGCGAGACCAACCGGACGCCGTTCGACCTCCCCGAAGCCGAAGGCGAGCTGGTCGGCGGCTTCCACACCGAGTACAGCTCGATCAAGTTCGCCTTCTTCTTCCTTGCCGAGTACATCAACACGGTCACCGTGTCGGCGGTGGCGACGACGCTGTTCCTCGGCGGGTGGCAGCCGCCGCCGATCCCGTACTTCTCGCACTTCGACACCGGCTGGTTCCCGGTGATCTGGTTCGTGCTGAAACTACTGGCCTTCCTGTTCCTTTTCATCTGGCTGCGCGGCACCCTGCCCAGGTTGCGTTACGACCAGTTCATGGCGTTCGGCTGGAAAGTCCTGATTCCGGTCGGGCTTGTCTGGCTGCTCGCCGTGGCGACGTTCAAGGTATATCGAGAGAATGTCACCGACCGGACGCCGTGGCTGATCGGCTTCGGGATCGCGGTGGGAATTCTTTTGATCATCACGCTGGTCGACCCCGGCGCTCGCAAGCACGCCGAGCGTCTCGAGGCCGCTGAACGGGAGCGCACGCGCAACGCCCCCAGCCTGGACAGGATTCCGTGGCCGCCACCGCAGCCGTCGTCGAAGTCACCGTCGCCGCCGTACGGCCCCGGCCCGAATCGCCCATCTTCCGTCATCGTCGCGGGTGGACCGCGTCAGGAGAGCTGAGCCATGGGGATCCTCGACCCCTACAAGGGTTTCGGCGTCACCTTCTCGACCATGTTCAAGAAGCCGACGACCGAGCAGTATCCGGAGGAGAAGAAGGCGACCGCGCCCCGCTTCCACGGCCGGCACCAGCTCAACCGCCATCCTGACGGGCTGGAGAAGTGCGTCGGGTGTGAACTGTGCGCCTGGGCGTGCCCGGCGGACGCGATCTACGTCGAAGGCGCCGACAACACCGACGCGAAACGCTATTCCCCGGGGGAACGGTACGGGCGTGTCTACCAGATCAACTATCTGCGCTGCATCCTGTGCGGCCTGTGTATAGAGGCGTGCCCGACCAGAGCGCTGACCATGACAAACGACTACGAGCTCGCCGACGACAGCCGCACTGACCTCATCTTCACCAAGGAACAGCTGCTCGCCCCGCTGCGGGAGGGGATGACGGCGCCGCCGCATCCGATGTTTCTTGGCGAGAGCGAAACGGACTACTACCGGTTTGACCCGAACCGTTCGGGTCCGTTCGACGCCTCCGGGGCCACGGTCGCGGACTTCACGGCCGAGGGCGGCGCGGGCTCCGGGTCACCCGACCTGGACGCGGTGCCCGGCGGGGATCCGGAGCTGGTCCGATGAACGCCGCGATCCTGGTCCAGGCGGCGGGTGAGTTCACCCGGACGTCCGGCGGTGAAGCCGCGACATTCTGGGTCCTCGCCCCGGTCGCGGTTCTCGCCGCGCTCGGTATGGTGCTCGCCCGCAGCGCCGTTCACGGCGCGCTGCTGCTGGTCGTGAACCTTTTTTGCCTGGCCGTGTTCTATCTGCTACAGGACGCGCCGTTCCTCGGTTTCGTACAGATCATCGTGTACACCGGGGCAATCATGGTGCTGTTCCTGTTCGTGCTCATGCTTGTCGGAGTGGACTCCGCGGACTCGCTCGTGGAGACCCTGCGGGGCCAGCGGATGGCGGCGATCGTCCTCGGGGCCGGGTTTGCCGGGCTCCTGGTGTTCCCGATTGGTGGTGTGATCAGTGGGACGAAAGCCGCTGGGCTTGCTGCCGCCAACAACGGCGGCAACATCCAGGCGATCGCCCGTCTGCTGTTCACCGACTACGTGTTCGCTTTTGAGATCGTGTCCGCGCTGCTGATCATTGCGGCGGTCGGCGCGATGATACTCGCTCATCGTGAGCGGGCCGGTGGCAAAGTCACGCAGAAGGAGATGCTGCGGCGGCGTTTCGCCGCTGGCGGCCCCATCACCCCGGTGCCGGGACCAGGCGTGTACGCGAGGCCCCAGGCCGCCGATACGACGCCAGCGCTTCCGCCCGCTTCTGACGATTCCGGTGATTCCGGTGATTCCGCTGGCGGGGACGCGGACAGCCCGCATCCGGTCGGGGCCGGAAAGGGGGCAGCGCGATGAATCCCGCGAACTATCTGGTTCTGTCCGCGCTGTTGTTCACGATCGGTGCGGTGGGCGTCCTGCTACGCCGCAACGCCATTGTCGTGTTCATGTGCGTCGAGCTGATGCTCAACGCGGCGAACCTGACCCTGGTCACGTTCTCCAGGATCAACGGAACGTTGGACGGCCAGATCATCGCCTTCTTCGTGATGGTCGTCGCCGCCGCGGAGGTGGTCATCGGCCTGGCAGTCATTCTCACGATTTTCCGGACCCGCCGCTCCGCCTCGGTGGACGACGTGAATCTGCTCAAGTACTAGGGCGTGTCTGATGGATGTTGGTCGATGCGGACGATGATCCAGAAGGTCTCCAGCCCGCCGATCGACGGCCGTGGTGCCGGGCGCGGCGGCGAAGTGGCGGCTGGAATTCCGGTTACGGCAGAACGGACGATGAGCGCAGTGACGCATATACATCTTGGCCATGCATCCAGTGCCGATGGGCAGAGTGCCGACGCATCCGGCGGCCGTGCCGATGGTAACGAGGTACGCCATGCCGCATGAGCCGCACTACGCCTCCGCCACTGGCATCTTCTCGGTGATGTGGCTGTTGCTGGTGCTGCCGCTGGCGGGGGCGGCGATCCTGCTGCTGGGTGGGCGCCGTACCAACCGCTGGGGCCATCTGCTGGGTACCGCGACCGCCGCCACGAGCTTTGTCGTGGCTTTGGTGTTGTTCTTCGCGTTGCTGGGGCGCGGCGGCGACGACCGGGCGGTCTCGCAGCACCTGTTCTCCTGGATCCCGGTCAACAGCTTCCAGGTGGACGCTGGACTGCTGTTCGATCAGCTGTCCGCGCTCTTCGTCCTGTTGATCACTGGCGTGGGGACACTCATCCACGTCTACTCGATCGGTTACATGGCGCACGATCCGGCCCGGCGGAAGTTCTTCGCCTACATGAACCTGTTCCTGGCGTCGATGTTGCTGCTTGTGCTCGGTGACAACTTCCTCGTCCTCTATGCCGGCTGGGAGCTGGTCGGTCTTTCGTCCTATCTGCTGATCAAGTTCTGGGAGGACAGACCGGCCGCGGCGACCGCCGCGAACAAGGCCTTCTATATGAACCGGGTGGGCGATGTCGGGCTGGCCCTGGCCGTCATGTTCATGTTCGCGACGGTCGGCAGCACGAACTTCGACACGGTGTTCGGCGCGGCGGCCGCGGGTGTGATCGGTTACGGGACACTGACCGCGATCGCCCTGCTGCTCCTGTTGGGCGCCTGCGGGAAGTCCGGCCAGTTCCCGTTGCAGGCATGGCTGCCGGACGCGATGGAGGGCCCGACCCCGATCTCCGCGCTCATCCACGCGGCCACGATGGTGACGGCCGGGGTGTATCTCATCGCCCGAGCCAATCCGATCTTCACGGAAACCCAGGCGGCCCGAACCGTGGTCGTGATCATCGGTGCCGGCACCATCCTGATCGGCTGCGTCATCGGCTGCGCCTACGATGACATCAAGAAGGTGCTCGCCTATTCGACGGTGAGCCAGATCGGTTACATGTTCCTGGCTGTCGGTCTCGGTCCGGCGGGCTACGCGCTCGGCATCATGCACCTGCTCGCGCACGGCTTCTTCAAGGCGGGGCTGTTCCTCGGCGCTGGCTCGGTGATCCATGCCATGAACGACGAGCAGGACATGCGAAAATACGGTGCCCTCTGGCGGCTGATGCCGGTCACCTGGGCCACCTTCGGCATCTGCTACCTCGCAATCATCGGGTTTCCACCGCTGTCCGGCTTCTTCACCAAGGACAAGATTATTGAAGCTGCCTTCGACAAGGGCGGAACCAGCGGATACCTGTTGGGATCGGCCGCGTTGCTCGGCGCGGGGATAACCGCCTTCTACATGACACGGCTGTTTCTCATGACCTTCCACGGCGAGCGCCGCTGGTCGGACAAGGGGCCGCGGGCGGTACACCCGCATGAGTCCCCGAGGGTGATGACCGGCCCGATGGTCCCGCTCGCGATCGGAGCGGCGGTCGCCGGTGGGCTGTTCGTGCTCGGTGGTTCCGTGCAGAACTGGCTGGCGCCGGTCGTCGGCGAGAGCGCGGAGGAGGGCGTGCACACCATGTCCCCGGTGGTTCTCACGGCACTCACCCTGCTTGTCGCCGCCGGTGGCTTCGCTGGCGCGTACCTGCGCTATCAGCTCCGTCCGGTCGAGGTCGTGGCCCCGCCCGACGCGGAGGTGGGCCTGGTGACCGTTGCCGCGCGGCACGATCTCTATGCGAACACCTTCAACGAAGCCGTGTTCATGCGTCCAGGTCAGTACGCCACCCGGTTCCTGGTCTGGCTGGACACCGTCGGGGTGGACGGTGCGGTCCGCGGCAGCGCCGCGGCGGTCGGCGGCCTGTCCGGGCGGCTGCGCCGGACCCAGACCGGATTCGTCCGCTCCTACGCGCTGTCGATGTTGGGAGGTGCCGTTCTCGTGGTCGGCGCGCTGTACCTGGTAAAGGTTGGCTGACGTGAACAGCTTTCCCTGGCTGACGACCCTGCTGATCATTCCTGTCGTGGCGGCCGTTGTCGTGCTGGCCGTCCCGCGGCGGTTCACCACGCTGGCCAAGCAGATCACGCTGGTTGTCACACTTGTGGAGTTCGGGCTGGCGCTGTTGGCCACCATCGCGTATGAGCCGTCCCGGGCCGGCTTTCAGTTTGCCCAGAAGTACTCCTGGATCAGACAGTTCGGGGTTTCCTACTCGGTGGGCGCCGATGGCATCTCGCTGGTTCTCATCCTGCTCGCGACGCTCCTGGTGCCGGTTGTCGTCCTGGCTTCCTGGGACGAGGTGACAGGCCCCGCGCCGGCCGCTGCCGCCAGCGCCGTCAGTGCCGCCGATCCGGGCGGGGCGGCTGCCGGCCCGGCTGCCGGTGTTGTGAGCAGGCGCAGTGTTCCCGCCTTCTTCGCGCTTCTGCTCGTTCTCGAAGCGGGGATGGTCGGCGTGTTCGCGGCGACCGATGTTTTCCTGTTCTACGTCTTCTTCGAGGCCATGCTGATCCCGATGTACTTCCTGATCGGGAGCTATGGAGCGGTGAAGGAGCAGGCGCAGCGTTCCTACGCCGCGGTGAAGTTCCTGCTGTACAGCCTGTTCGGCGGACTGTTGATGCTCGCCGCCGTGATCGGCCTGTATGTGGTCTCGGCCGATCAGCTGGGAACCGGCACATTCGATTTTGCCACCCTTCGTCAACTTGACATCACTCCGGGCGTCCAGAAGCTATTGTTCCTTGGCTTCTTCATCGCGTTCGCCATCAAGGCGCCGCTGTTCCCCTTCCATACCTGGCTTCCCGACGCTGGCGCGCAGTCGCCGACCGGCGGCGCGATCCTGCTGGTGGGGGTCTTGGACAAGGTGGGTACCTTCGGGCTGATCCGGTACTGCATCCCACTGTTCCCGAAGGCCTCGTCCTACTTCGCGCCCATGGTGCTCGCCCTCGCGGTGATCGGGATCTTCTACGGCGCGCTGCTGGCCATCGGACAGCGGGACATGAAACGCCTGGTTGCCTACACCTCCTTGGCGCACTTCGGCTTCATCGCCATGGGAACCTTCGCGTTGACGTCGCAGGGTGGGACGGGCGCGGTGTTGTACATGGTCAATCACGGTCTGTCCACGGGTCTGCTGTTCCTCGTGGTCGGCTTCCTGGTGGCCCGGCGTGGCAGCCGGGATGTCAGCGCCTATGGCGGGATGGCGCGGGTGACGCCGGTCCTGGCGGGGGTCTTCCTGATCGCGGGCCTGTCGTCGCTGGCGCTGCCCGGTCTGAACAGCTTCGTCAGCGAGTTTTTGGTGCTGGTCGGAACGTTCACGCGCTACCGGGCGCTGGCGATCGTGGCCACCTGCGGCATCGTGTTGGCCGCCGTCTACATCCTGTATCTCTACCAGCGGACCATGACCGGTCCGTTGGTCGGTGAGCAGGCTCGGGGGGTACTCGATCTCAGCCTTCGAGAGAAGATCGTTGTTGCTCCGGTAGTCGTTTTGATCATCGCCCTTGGTGTCTACCCGAAGCCCCTTATCAACATCATCCGCCCGACCGTCACGGCGACGTTCGAAGACGCCGGGCACACCGATCCGGCACCCACCATCCCCGTGAACGCAAGTCAGGCCGGAGGCCATTCGTGAGCGCTCCACCAACCGCCGTCCTGGCCCAGGACGCGCTGGCCCAGAGCATCCAGGGGACGATCGACGTCCCGCCGATCCAGTACGCGGCGTTGAGCCCGATCATCATCGTGTTCAGTGTGGCGCTGGCGGCTGTCCTCATCGACGCGTTCGCGTCGGCGAGGACACGCCGGCTCCTCCAGCCGCCGCTGGCAGCCGTTGGCTTCGCGGTGGCGTTCGTCGCGGTCGTGTTGCTGCACGGCCGGCGGCAGATCCTCGCGGCGGGCGCGGTGGCCATCGACAGCCCCACGTTGTTCCTGGAAGGCGCCATCCTGCTGTTCGCCTTCCTCGCGGTGCTGCTTGTCGCTGAGCGGCGGCTGGACTCCTCCGGAGGCGCGATCGTGGCCTCTGCCGCGGTTACCCCCGGTTCACCGGGCGCGGCCGCCGCGCGGACTTCCGCCGGTGTGCAGACCGAGGTATACGCGTTGATGGCCTTCTCGGTGGCCGGGATGCTGCTGTTCGTCTCCGCCAACACGCTTCTGGTCATGTTTGTGGCGCTGGAGATCCTGTCTCTGCCGCTCTACCTGCTCGCCGGCCTCGCCCGTCGGCGGCGGCTGTTGTCCCAGGAAGCCGCGATGAAGTACTTCCTGCTCGGGGCGTTCTCCTCGGCCTTCTTCATCTACGGCCTCGCCTTCCTCTACGGCTATGCCGGCAGTGTCGATCTCGGCCGGATAGCCGATGCCGCGGGTACGGCCACCGCGAACGACACCTACCTGTACCTGGGCATGGCTCTTCTCGGTATCGGGCTCTTTTTCAAGATTGGTGCGGTGCCGTTCCACTCGTGGACCCCGGACGTCTACCAGGGCTCACCAACACCGATCACCGCGTTCATGGCCGCGGGGACGAAGGTGGCGGCATTCGGGGCGTTGCTGCGGGTTTTCTACGTGGCCTTCGGTGGACTGCGCTGGGACTGGCGTCCCACGGTCTGGACGATCGCCATCATGACCATGGTCGTCGGTGCGGTGTTGGCACTGACTCAGCGTGACATCAAGCGGATGCTGGCCTACTCGGCGATTGCGCACGCCGGCTTCCTGCTCACCGGTCTCGCCGCGGCGAACAGCGACGGGCTGCGCGGGTCCCTGTTCTATCTGGTCGCCTACGGTTTCACCACGATAGCCGCGTTCGGCCTCATCACCATGGTCAGGACCGCGGATGGTGAGGCGAGCGATCTGTCCCAGTGGCAGGGGCTGGGGCGGCGCTCTCCGGTCCTCGCGGGGATTTTCGCCTTTCTCCTGCTTGCTCTTGCGGGTATCCCACTGACCAGCGGGTTCACCGGAAAGTTCGCTGTCTTCCAGGCCGCCGTCGCTGGGAACGCGACACCGCTTGTGGTGGTTGCCCTGGTGACGAGCGCGATCGCGGCCTTCTTCTACGTTCGGGTGATCGTGTTGATGTTCTTCCAGGAACCGGTGATGGATGGCCCGATAGTCGTCACCCGGCCAACGCTGACCTACGCCGCCGTCGGTGTTGGCGCGATCATGACGCTGCTGCTGGGAGTCGCGCCACAGCCCCTGCTCGACCTTGCCGGTACCGCGGCCACCTCCGGCTTCGTACGCTGACGAACATATGAGTGCAACCGGGCTGGATCTCACGGGGATCAGGACAGATCCTGATCTTGGATATGCTGTTCGCCTTGGGCTTGACAAGGTCGAACGGATGCTGCGCACGGCCATCCACAGTGACGTGCCCTTCGTCACCGAGACGTCACGGCATCTGGTGGATGCCGGTGGCAAACGGTTCCGACCAATGCTCGTGCTGCTGGCGGCCCACTTTGCCGACCCCGACGCCGTAGGCGTCGTCCCGGCCGCGGTGGCGATCGAGCTCACTCACCTGTCGACCCTCTACCACGATGACGTCATGGACGAAGCTCCGTTGCGGCGGGGATCGGCATCGGCGAACGTCCGCTGGACCAACACGATCGCCATCCTGACCGGTGATTTTCTGTTTGCCCGTGCCTCTGACATCACCGCTGATCTGGGCCCCGCGGCCACCCGTATCCTGGCGCGCACGATCGCGACGCTGTGCGAGGGGCAGATCCGGGAAACGGTCGGCCCGGCCGAGGGACAGGATCCTGTTGATCACTATCTGCGTGTGATCACAGAGAAGACCGCGTCGCTGATTGCGACGTCGGGTCGGCTCGGCGCCATGCTCGCTGGCTCCGATGCTTTCACCGCGGACACCCTTGCCGCGTTCGGTGAACGGTTCGGAGTGGCCTTCCAGCTTTCCGATGATCTGATCGACGTGGCCTCGGACGAATCGGCCTCGGGCAAGACGCCCGGCACCGATCTGCGCGAGGGCATCCCCACGCTGCCGGTGCTTTATGCGCTACAGGAGGGCGATGCCGCCGCGGCCAGGCTGCGCGATCTGATCGGGGACGGGTTCACCGCGGAGGGGGCCCTCGCGGAGGCGTTGGATCTGCTGCGTGGCCATCCAGCTATGCGGCGGGCTCGTGCCGAGGTAATCCGTTGGGCGAGCGATGCGCGTGACTGCCTGGCCTCGTTGGAGAAGGGCCCGGCCAGGGCCGCGCTGGAGGCGCTTGCCGACTATGTGGTGGATCGCACCGGATGATCACGGTGGTTGCGGTTTCCGGCACACCGCGGAAAGCGGGTGGGACCATTGAGAACGGCCGCCCACTCGGGCTGAGAGGCGAGATCCGAGTAAGAGCGACC
>NZ_CAKJTM010000010.1:58006-66835 GCF_917627345.1 Protofrankia sp. CiP3
TCGCGATGCACGCACCCCAGCCCCGCTTCTTGATCCACGCCCCTATTGCCGGGCGCTCTAAGCGGCTCGCGGCGATGATTTTTATCGGCTGTGCGGCCAGACCGGCGCAACGTCGTGGAGTTTCAACACGCTGTTCGAAAGATCCTGGATCGGGATACTCGCACTCGCCGGAGTCGGGGCCGGAGCCGTGGTGTCCGGCGCGGAGGCCGTTTGCCCGGCGGTGTTCGGTGACTGCTGCCCAGGGGCAGTCGTGGAACCACCGGTCTGCCCGACCGCTCCGGCGGTGGGCGTGCCGGTGACGGGGGTGGGCGTGGTGGGAACGGTAGGAGTGGGTGAAGCGGCTGGTGGTGGGCTGGCCGGAACCGTCGGCGAGGTGACGCCGTCGCCCGCGCCGGGCTGGGCCGGGTCCTGCGGGACGGTTGTGGCCAGCCCAGTACTGGCCTGGGCGGTAGCGGTGGGGACCGATCCGCTGGATGTCCCGTCGGTGGACGCCGCGGGGGCAGCGGCCGGTGCCGGGGGCGCGGGTACGCCGGCCGGGATGCTGGCGGCGGGCGCGCCGCCCGGCAGGTTCAGCTGCGGCCTGCCGATACCATCGGCCGCTGTGATCGGCCCGGTCCCCGCGGCAGCCCGGCCAGAAATGAGCGATCTGCTCCGGGCATCCGGTGGGAAGAGCCTTGCCGGCGGCTGGTGGGTACCGTGTGATGCCTGGGCGGGGAGCGACCTGCTGAGTGAGGCTCCTATACCGATCCCCGCGCTGGGCGTGGTCTCCATGGTCGCGGGACCGGTGATCGACGTGTCACTGCCCCCCGACAATGCCAGGCCGGTCAGTATCACCGAGATGCCGGCCAGTGACGCGGTGCCGGCGACGACCAAGCGGCCGCGCCCCTGCTTTGCGGTGACGCGCCGGTGCGCGCCCCGGGAGCGGGCAGCGTTCGATCGAGTGCTGCCTGACTGAACGTTGCCGCTGCTGGGCACCGGCATGCCCGGCACCGGTCCGGCTGTCCGTTCCTCGGTGACCTTCGCCGTCCACGCCTGTCGCCGGTCCATCGGCGCGGCGGCAGTCACCGTGATCTGAGCACGCCGGGCTGAGCTGCTGACCGAGATCGGGCCAGTTACCGTGTCGAGTTCACCGGGCTCCAGCAGCTGGTGGCGGGGGAGGAACAGCGCCCCCGCGGGTCGTGGCGCCGGGGCTGCCCCGTGGGCCGGGCTGGCGGTCGGATGGGCATGACCGTGATCCGATCGGCGTAGATTACTCGCTGTCTGCCGTGAATGCCGGCCGGCGGAGTGGCTACCCACAACCCACCTCGAATCTTGACTCGGGTGCGACATGAGGATACATCCACATTGTTCGGGCTTGCCGGCGACGAGGCGGTTCGTTGTGCACTGCTCCTCCGGATCAGTCGCTGATGGTAGCCCCCGAACCCCACCACCCGCCTGACTGATCCGGATTGATTCAGAAAGGCAGATTCGGGACGCCAGTTGGTCTATGACCCTACCCGACTGGATATGGGCATCCGCGAGGGAGGTGGACAATTTTGCACCAAAGGTACTATCCGGATGTGGAGTGAGTGCGCCGCAGGATCTCGATCGCTCTTCTGGCCGAACGGGTCGGACCACGGGGTGCCCGGATGCCCGGATGGGCCCGGCCCGTCGGGTGTCGACAGGCCGGGCCCATCCTTGCCGTCATTCGGTTCAACGGCTTGTGGCCGGCTGGCTTATGGCCGGTCAGGAAACCGTCCATGTATCGCCGCTGCTCAGCAGCGCCATCAGGTCGCCGTCACCCTGGCGGGTACGAGCCTCGGCGATCTGGGTGTTCAGCTGCTCGTCGTAGGTGGGAGTGTCGACGTCCCGGAAGACCCCGATGGGGGTGACGCCAGCCGAGCCGCCGGTGAGCCGTGACAGCGCGAACGCCTGGCCCGGTTCGGTGGCCCGCGCGTTGTGGACGAGTACGTCCTCGTCGGTCGCGGCGCAGATCTCCAGGTCGCCCGAGGCGCTCCGGCGGATGCCCTTGTCGAGGTCCGCACCGAAGATCATGGGCTTGTCGTGGACGAGGCGCAGCGTCGCGTCATCCTTGGATGACCGGTCCTTGAGGGCGTCGAAGGCCCCGTCGTTGAAGATGTTGCAGTTCTGGAAGATCTCTACGAAGGCGGACCCGGGGTGGGCTGCGGCTGCCCGCAGAACGGAGGTCAGGTGGGCCCGGTCGGAGTCGATTGACCGTGCGACAAAGGACGCCTCGGCCCCCAGCACGAGCGAGATCGCGTTGTAGGGGCGGTCCAGCGAGCCGAACGGGGTAGATTTTGTGATTTTCCCCACTTCGGAGGTGGGGGAGTACTGGCCTTTGGTCAGTCCGTAGATCCGATTGTTGAACATCAAAATTTTGATGTTCACGTTACGCCGCAAAGCGTGAAGCAGGTGGTTGCCACCAATGGACAGCGCGTCACCGTCGCCGGTGACAACCCACACCGACAGGTCGGGCCGGGAGACCGCCAGACCTGTCGCGATGGCCGGTGCCCGGCCGTGGATGGAGTGCATCCCGTAGGTCTGCAGGTAGTAGGGGAAGCGGGAGGAGCAGCCGATACCCGAGATGAAGGCGATGTTCTCCCGGGCTATCCCGAGTTCGGGCAGGAAGCCCTGGACGGTGGCCAGGATGGCGTAGTCCCCACAGCCGGGGCACCAGCGGACCTCCTGGTCGGAGGTGAAGTCCTTACGGGTCTGCGGCCGGTCGGCGACCGGGATGAGATCGAGCAGTCGGTTGCTGATGCCGGCGTGGTTCGTCGTGACGGTCACTGGTTGATCACGTCCTCCAAGACGCCCGCCAGTTCGGCGGCCTTGAACGGAAGCCCGCGGACCTGGTTGTAGCCGATGGCGTCGACCAGGAACTCCGCCCGGACCATGGCCCTGAGCTGGCCGAGGTTCATCTCGGGGACCAGGACCTTGTCATAGGCGCGCAGCACCTCACCGGTGTTGTCGGGAAACGGGAAAAGGTGACGCAGGTGTGCCTGGGCGACGTGCAGCCCCTTCGCCCGGACACGTCGGCATCCGGCGGCGATAGGTCCGTAGGTCGAGCCCCAGCCGAGGACGAGTACCCGAGCCTGTGCGGACGGGTCATCGACCTCGAGCGGGGCGATGTCGCGGGCGATCCCCTCGATCTTCGCCTGGCGCAGCCGCACCATACGGTCGTGGTTCGCCGGATCGTAGGAGATCCCACCCGAACCATCCGCTTTTTCCAGGCCGCCGATGCGGTGCTCCAGCCCGGGAGTCCCGGGAACGGCCCAGGGCCGCGCGAGTGTCTCGGTGTCGCGAAGATATGGCCAGAACTCCAGGCCCTTGTCGCCGCTGTGGTTCGGCTCGGTGGCGAATGACACCGTGAGATCGGGCAGGTCCGCACGGCCGGGTAGCAACCACGGTTCCGAACCGTTGGCGAGATATCCGTCCGAGAGCAGGATGACAGGCGTCCGGTACTTCGTCGCCAGCCGTGCCGCCTCGATGGCCGCGTCGAAGCAGTCCGCGGGCGAGCGGGGCGCGATGACCGGCAGCGGCGCCTCGCCGTTACGGCCGTTCACGGCCATGCCGAGGTCGGCCTGCTCGGTCTTGGTCGGCAGGCCGGTGGACGGTCCGCCGCGCTGGATGTCCACGACGATGAGCGGGAGCTCGAGGGCTACCGCGAGCCCGATGGTCTCGGTCTTCAGGGCCAGGCCGGGCCCGGATGTGGTGGTCACGCCGAGCGACCCGCCGAAGGAGGCCCCGAGCGCGGCCCCGACACCAGCGATCTCGTCCTCGGCCTGGAAGGTCCGTATCCCGAAACGCTTGTGCTTGCTCAGTTCGTGCAGGATGTCGGAGGCGGGGGTGATCGGGTATGAGCCCAGGAACAGCGGCAGCCCGGTGAGCTCGGCGGCGGCGACCAGCCCGTAGGACAACGCCGTGTTGCCGGAGATACGCCGGTACATGCCCGGCTTCATGCGCGCCGGCGCCACTTCGTAGGTGACGGCGAAGGTTTCGGTCGTCTCGCCGTAGTTGTAGCCGGCGCGCAGCGCCGCGACATTCGCGGCGGCGATTTCCGGGCGTTTCGCGAACTTCTTCTCAAGGAAGGTTATGACGCCGTCGGTGGGCCGCTGGTAGAGCCAGCTCATGAGACCGAGGGCGAACATGTTCTTCGCTCGCTCGGCTTCCTTTTTGTTGACCGTCCCCGCGCTGCTTTCCAGCGCGTTCACCGCGTCGATGGTCATTGATGACAGGGGTACCCGATGTACCCGGTACTCGTCCAGGCTGCCGTCGGTGAGCGGATCGGACGAGTAGCCGGCTTTTTTCAGGTTCGCGCCGGTGAACGCGTCGGTGTTGACAACGAGGTCGGCGCCGTTGGGCAGGTCCTTCAGGTTGGATTTCAACGCCGCCGGGTTCATGGCCACCAGCATGTTCGGGGCATCACCGGGCGTGAGAATGTCGTGGTCTGAGAAGTGGAGCTGAAATCCGGACACCCCGGCCGGGGTACCTGCTGGCGCACGGATCTCCGCGGGAAAGTCCGGAAGGGTGGACAAGTCGTTACCGAACGCCGCGGTCTCGCTGGTGAACTGCTCTCCAGTGAGCTGCATCCCATCACCTGAGTCACCGGCGAAGCGGATGACGACCCGGTCGAGTCGATGGATTTGACGGTCCCTGACCTGGCCTGACACGTTGTGTGACCTCCTCGGCTACCTCTCGAGCGTACCGGTAGGACTATTGGGCCGGGCGTAACGTCCCGACGGAGTCAGCTGAGTGTGACGACTGTGACACAGCCTGATCCAAGCTTGTTGGCGGCCCCACAGCGGGCGGGTTTGCGGATTGACCGGGTCGGAAAGCCGACTGCTGGGAACATTGCCCGGTGGCCGGTGACACGGGTTCCGTTGATATGGGTTTGATATGGCTTCCGTGGGTGGGCGCACAGGTGAGACTGTGACGGTGGCGCAGGCACTGCGGATCGGGATCGTGGGCGTCGGGCGCGTGGGGAGCGCGTGGGGAACGGCCCTGGCCGCTGCCGGCTATCCGGTCGTTGCGGTGCACGCCCGGTCCGAGGCGGGCTTGGCGCGGGCTCGGGCCGGTTTCCCCGCGGCATTGCCCGGGACGGCGGCCGAGGTGGCCGATGCATCGGATGTGATATTTATCACGGTTTCCGATGACGCGATCCCGGATGTTCTGGCGGGCATCGTGCACGCCGGTGCACTGCGGAGCGGGCAGATTGTCGCACATATGAGCGGACGGTACGGAGTGGGCATATTACAGTCCGCTTACGACCGCGGAGCGTTGCGAGCGGCGATGCATCCCATTATGACTGTGAGCGGGACCGCCGCGGACGCGAACCTGTTGGCCGGGGCTTCGTTCGGGGTGACGGCGGACCCGGCCGCCGAGCCGGTCGCGCATGGGCTTGTGACAGCTGTCGGCGGTCGGGTCGTTCCCGTCCCCGAGCAGGCACGGACGGCTTATCACGCCGCTGTCGTCCTCGGGTCCAACTATCTGGCGACGCTGGTCACGGCCACGCTGACACTGCTGGACGAGCTCGGCGTCCGCGAAGGCGCCGACGCGGTCGCCCCGCTGTTGCGACAATCGCTGGAAAAGGCCCTCGAGCGCGGCCCGGCTGGGCTGACCGGGCCGATCCGGCGCGGAGACGCCGGTACGGTGCGGGCGCACCTGGATGCGCTCGGCACGCTCGACCCGGCGGCGGCGGCGGCCTACGTCGCGCTGGCGGCTCTCACTCTGAGCCAGCTTGAACAGGCGGGTCTTGTCGACCGCGAGCGCGGCGAAGCTGTCCGGCAGGTGCTGCCTGCCTCGGCCGTGCGTACCGTCCCATAGGCCGAAGGCCACGCGGTGGGCATCAATGTGATGATCATCACATGTGGGGATGGTCTGGCATGCTCTCCGGATGAACCGGGCATTTCATGGCATGTCACCCAAGCGGCGCATCGCGCGAGCACCCGCGGAGGGGAACGGTTCCGGTTGATCCGGGCGTTGACTCTGATGCAACCTTCGAGATGACAGGAAACCCGACCGCCATGTCCCACCGCTACCTCAACGGGCTCAAGACCGCCATTTTGCTGGGCGTACTGTCCGCGGTGATTCTTTTTGTCGGTTCCCTGTTCGGGAGCCGCGGTCTGACAATCGCGTTCATCTTCGCCCTGGGGGTTAATGGATTCTCGTATTTCTTCTCGGCCAAGCTTGCCCTGCGTGCGATGCGAGCCTATCCGGTGAGCCAGGTCGAGCAGCCACGCATGTACGCGATCGTTCAGGAGCTCGCGACCAGGGCGCGGATGCCGATGCCGCGGCTCTACATCAGCCCGACCGCGGCACCGAACGCGTTCGCGACCGGCCGCAACCCGCGTAACGCGGCGGTCTGCTGCACCGCTGGCATTCTGGAGATCATGGATGATCGCGAGCTGCGTGGTGTCCTCGGTCACGAGCTCAGCCATGTCTACAACCGGGATATTCTTATCGCCTCCGTTGCGGGTGCGCTTGCGAGCGTTATTGTCTACCTGGCGCAGTTCGCGCAGTTCGCGGCGATCTTTGGTTTTGGCCGGAGTGAGGACGATGACGGTCCGGGCATTCTGGAGATCATGCTTCTCGTTCTGTTGGGCCCGATCGCGGCGACGATCATTCAACTTGCCATCAGCAGGGCGCGGGAGTACGAGGCGGATTCCGCTGGTGCGATGCTGACCGGCGATCCGCTCGGTCTCGCGACGGCGCTGCGCAAACTCGAGGCCGGCACGGCCGTCCGGCCTCTTCCGCAGAGTTCACAGTTGGCGCCCGTGTCGTCACTCATGATTGCGAACCCGTTCCGGGGCGGCGGGGTTGTCCAGCTGTTCAGTACGCATCCATCGATGGACCGCCGGATCGAGCGGCTGGAGGAGATGGCCCGGATGGGCCCCTACCGTTGAATCTTCGGCGGAAAGTCGTATTCTGAAAAGGCTAAGAGCGACCGGCAGTAGGGCGTTCGATCAGAGAGCGGCGTCCGGGTGGATGGATCGCGAGGCGGCGGAGGGAGTCACCTTGGTGGTGGGTGGCGACCGACGAGCCGGAGTACCCGTGCATCGCGGGTCGCTCGAACCCTGACCTGCGGCGAGGCAAACCCCCCAGGCCTCGCCGTGCAGCGCCCCGCCCGAAACCCCCCATCGGGCGGGGCGCACCTTTCCGCCGGTTATGTTGCGAGGGCCGCCTACCTCGCGCTGCGTTACATGGCGGCCCGGCTCGGCGGGGCCCGCGCGCGCGGGCCCGTCCGTTATCGGTAGTTGACGAACTGGAGCGGCAGCCCGAAGTCGCTTTCCTTGAGTATCTGGATGACGCGCTGGAGGTCATCCCGCTTCTTGCCGGTGACCCGGAGCTGGTCTCCCTGAATCTGGGCCTGCACGCCCCTCGGGGCGTCAGCCCGGATCTTTTTCGAGATCGCTTTGGCCTTGTCGTCGGCAATGCCCTGTTGCACGGTCACCACCAGCCTGTACTCCTTGCCGGACTGGGTGGGCTCGTCATGCTGCAGGGCCTTGAGCGAGATGCCGCGCTTGACCCACTTCTCCTGCAGGACGTCCAGGGTCGCTTTCACCCGTTCCTCGGTGCTCGCGGTAAGCAGGATGGACTCGCCGGACCAGGCTGCCGACGCCCCGGTGTCGCGGAAGTCGAAGCGGGTCCCCACCTCCTTGGCGGTCTGGTTGACGGCGTTGTCGATCTCCTGGCGGTCGACCTTGCTCACGATGTCGAACGACGGGTCCGCCACGGTGAAGCGCCTCCTTCCCATCTTCTCCATTGCCTGCGCGTACGGCATCGGATCTTCGCCCGGCGGCTCGGTCGCAAGCCAGGCCCGGTGCCTGATCCCGAGTCTGCCCGGATCCGCCCGTCCTGGCACAGCCGTCGCCCATGTCCGCGGGCCAGGCCGGGTAGTGAGAGCTTGCAGATCATTAACGCGCTGTCCTGATCTCCGAATGATCGCGATGCTGTCTGCGTAGCCGGGTCGCTGGGACCGGTCGTCGACCACGACCGCCCATCCCGTATGCTGTTCACCAACGGCAGGTTGCCCGAGTGGCCAAAGGGAGCGGTCTGTAAAACCGCCGGCTCAGCCTACGTTGGTTCGAACCCAACACCTGCCACCACCCCGATCCAGCTGCATCGCAGCAGGTCACAGGCCCCGGAGTGATCCCCGGGGCCTTTTTGCTCCGGAGAGGGGGTAAGGGGGCAGGCGAGCGTGTGCCGGTGCGATCCGCTGATCGCTCCGTAAACCTGCCTGATCTATAGAATCCGCAGGCATGGCTGACACTGGCACGCTTGCCGCCCGTGTCCGGGCCGTGTCGCAGCTGACCGGTCAGTTTGTGCTGCGTTCCGGGCGGACGAGTAGCGAGTACTTCGACAAGTACCTGTTCGAGGCCGACCCCGGGCTGCTCGCGGACATCGTTGACGCGATGGGCCCGTTGCTGCCCGAAGGCACGGATGTGCTGGCCGGGCTCGAACTCGGTGGTATCCCGCTGGTTACATTGCTGTCCCAGCGGACTGGCATGCCGGCTCGGTTCGTCCGCAAGAAGGCCAAGGAGTACGGCACGTGCCGGATCGCCGAGGGCGGGGCTGTCGAGGGCCTGCGGGTCGTTCTCGTCGAGGATGTCGTGACCAGCGGCGGTGCCGTGCTGGACGCGACCGGGATCCTGCGCAAGCAGGGCGCGATCGTGGAACATGTCCTCTGCGTGATCGACCGCCAGGAGGGCGGGCGGGCCAGCCTCGCCGACATCGGTCTCGACCTGCGTTCGGTTCTCACCCGCGCTGAGCTGAACGCGACCGCCTAAGAGCGCCCGGAAGAGGGGTGCGGATCAAGGAGCGGGGCTGGGG
>NZ_CAKJTM010000010.1:67258-101643 GCF_917627345.1 Protofrankia sp. CiP3
TGGCTCTGACGCGGGACGGTTCGACTCTGCCCCGCCTCGCCACCGCCAGAAATCGGACTGAACCATCGCAAAAATGAACGAGATGCTCTCTAAGGCTCGTCCGTACCGGCGGAGCCTCCCAACGGCTGCTCCTTCAGCGGTCGAAAAGGAACCCCGGCCGCAGTGACCGCACCCACCGCCGGTGCGGTGCGTGGACCGTCCGCCTGGGCCCAGGTTCTGTGCACGCACCGGGGATCAGCGTCAGGGCGACACGTCCGGACCGGGAGCAGATCGGGATGATCCAGTGTATTCGGGGCGATCCGTTCGTGTCCGGGTCCGATCGCTTTCGGGGTATGGGTCGTAGGCGCCGTGCCGCGGTGTGTCGTAACTCGTCAGAGCGTAGATCACGAATACGTCGAGCGCGATGGCGACGATCGACCAGAGCGGGAAGATCGCTAGGAAGGCGAGCTGGGCGATCGCGTTCAGGCCGCACATGGCGATGCCCAACCACCGCGCCCACAGCTTGCCGGTGAGGATCGCGACCGCGGTGCCTATCTGGACGATGCCCATACACACCAGCAGCCAGCCCCAGAAGTCCAGATCCTGGTAGATGACGGTGTCGTTCGCCGTGATGAGGACGGCGTAGTTCCTGAGCGCGGCGATTCCGTAGATGAGGTTGTGGAAGCCCGCGATAAAGATGATGACCGCTGCGAATATCAGCCATCCACTGCCGGTGCGCGCGGAGCGTGCCGGTTCCATGTGCATCCTCCCCGGAGCCTGACGAGACGGTGAGCCCCCCTTGGCATGCCCTCGTGCCGCCCAGGACATGCCCGGTTGCCCGACATCCCCGCTCGGGAGCAGCCGCCCGACGGCGCTGGCGGCGCCCAATTGTGCCGTTACGCCGCCGCTGGTCACGCCTGGTGAGCACGGATTTCGTTCCTGGTGGGTGGCACGCCGTGCCCGGTGTGCCTGTCATCCGCCCCGGACGCGCTTTCAGGAGATTTTCAGGAGAGAAACGTGTATTCAGGAGAGAATAGTGGTGACCGTGTTTGAGCTCGCGTCCCAGCGCAGCCAGCCGTGCTGGAAGGCGCTTTCGCGCCCGCCGTCCACCGAGTACTCGTCGCTGATCGGCAGCCCGAGGTCGGAGCCGGCGGAACCGAGGGCCAGGTAGCTGTACAGGATCGCTCCGTGGACCTCGTGCGCGCCGGTGGGACGGGTCCAGTAGATCCGGCCGCCCTGGAACACCGACTGCCGGCTGCCCGCGATCTCAGCGTCCAGCTCGTCGCTGGTGGGCCGTCCCAGCAGGCTGTTGCTGCCGCCCAGGGCGAGGTAGTGGGCACTGATTCCGCCGTGGACCTCGTGGACGCCGGTGGCCACCGACCAGAAGAGCAGGCCCCGCTGGAACTGTTTCCACCGCCCGCCGCCGCCAGCGGGCTCCTCGGCCCGGCTGTTCGCCGCGAGAAGCGCACGTAGGCGAGCATCGGCATTGTAGCGTTTGTCGATTTCGCTGGCCCGCCCGTCGGCGCCGGCTGCCAATGATCCGGCGTTACAGCAGAAGACATTCAGGTCGATGTCTCCGGCAATGCCTGGAACATTCCCTGTTGACGTGTACTGCCACATCAGCCACTGCTGCCAGCCACCGGGAAGGGCGCCGGGGGATGAACTTCCGTTGTAGCTGGCGAACCACAGCGGATAGCGAGAGAATGATGTCGTGTTCTGCATGATATCGGTCCAGAATGACCGGTAGGTGTACAGGATGGGAGCACGCCCGGTCCTGGTCTCGATCTCTTCCAGGAAGGCACGTGCCCAGCCCGCGAGCTGGGCGGCGGACAATCCGCCCCGTGCTTCGAGATCGAGGACGGGTGCCAGTTGTCCCGCGGAGCGGGTCAGGCCGGTGACAGCGAGAAAGCGGTCCGCCTGATCGACCGCGGTCGCGATCGGCAGCATGGGCCGTGCGTAGTGGTACATACCGACGACGAGCCCGGCTTGGCGGGCGTGATCGCGGTCAGTGGCGAAGTAGGGGTTGGTATAGCCGCTGCCCTCGGTCGCCTTGATAATGGCAAAGCCGATTCCAGCGGCACGGACCGCGTTCCAGCCGATCTCCGTGCTGCCGGGATGTTGCCAGGACGAGATGTCCACGCCCCGCGGCCAGCTGGCCGGGATGGCCAGCGGCGAGCGGGTTCCCGATGGCGCGCCCTCGTCGGGCGGCGCGACGGTGGTGCCCTCTCCCAGCGGGACATCACCGGGGGAGGCGTAATCCTGGCGGATGCTCTTGGCGCCGCCGCTACTGTCACCCGCGCCGGTGGATATGGCGCTGGGCTGGCCGGCTGACAGCACCGGAAATCCGGTCGTCGATACCGCGGCGCCGCTCGTCCCGGAGCCTTGGGCGCCTGCAACAGTGACAAGCGTCACCAGGGTAGTGGTGGTGATCGTACGTGCGACGGTTCGTTTGGCCCGCTGTTGCCGGGCTGGCCGGCATTGGTCCGGATCGTTGTCGTGGTGGACGGTGTGCGGTGTCCCGTGCATGGGGCCCCCTGGCAGATGGGTGGACTGGCCGATGGGTGATCCCGGGTGACAGCTTCACTCGGCCGACAACTACGCTAAGCGACTCTCTGGTCGCTTAGAGATATATCGATGGGCGTGGGCGGACTTTGTCGCTACTGATAGTTCGCCTTGTCTCAATTAGATGAGATTTCGGGACGTTATGCGACAATCCGAATTTCGATCTTGTCGAGATTCGATGAAGATCTTTTTATTGCTGATCGCCGCGGCTGGCCGCCACCTCCGCGGCCGGCACGGCTGCCGCATCCGCCGCGGCCAGAGCCTGTGCTCATGGCGGGGGCGCCGTCCGTGGTGTCGTTCTGTCGTGTAGCCTTAGGCGCACGCACACGCCCCTTTAGCTCAGTCGGCAGAGCATCTCCATGGTAAGGAGAAGGTCTACGGTTCGATTCCGTAAAGGGGCTCCGTGGTGACGGTTGGTATCCGGTCGATTGGTGTCCGGCCGTTGCTCCGTTGGCTGGAATGACTGCCAACGGAGCTGATCCACCAAGGCGGTGTAGCTCAGCCAGGCAGAGCAAGCGGCTCATAATCGCTGTGTCGCCGGTTCAAATCCGGCCACCGCTACAGGCCGGGTCACGACCCGCCGAGGGCGACGTCTGGTCGCTCCACATGTCCATACGCTCTGGTTCGTTCTTGTCCGACCTGCAGGAAGAGGCACAGCACCGTGGCCGCCACCGATGTCCGTCCGAAGATCACAATGGCGTGTCAGGTGTGCAAGCACCGCAACTACATCACACGCAAGAACCGCCGCAACGACCCCGATCGTCTCGAGCTGCGCAAGTTCTGCCCGAACTGCAGGCAGCACACCGACCACCGCGAGACTCGCTGACCCGCGCTGCTCCTCGTCGGCCCTCGCCGGTGCGCGGGGCCGCTTCGCTGTGTCGACGTGGCCGTTCGGCGCGGTCGTATGGAAGCATGGCGTTGTGATTTCGTCGGTCCGGCGCCATGGTGAGATCGGAGCATTGCGATGCCGTTGAACCGAGACTTCATCGGGCGCCGGTTTGTCGCGGACACACCCTTCCTGGTCGGGCGTGAGCACATCCGGCAGTTTGCCCTCGCGATCCGCGAGGACAGCCCGCTCTGCCATGATCTGGATGCGGCCAAGTCCGCTGGTTATATCGATCTTATTGCGCCGCCCACGTTCCTGACCGCACTCGGTATGTGGCGGTCCGTTGTTCCCCTGGACGATCCCGCGCTCGGCCTCGACTACTCGTTGGTGGTGCACGGTGAGCAGCGCTACTCGTTGCGGCGGCCGGTCGTCGCCGGCGACGAGATCATCGTTGCTGGCATGATCTCTGGCATCCGGAACGCTGGCCGTAACGAGCTAATAATCATCGACTATGAGTTCGCGACGACCGGTGGTGAGCTACTGGCAACCGCCCGTTCGTCGCTGGTCTCCCGTGGAACCGCCGTTGCGGAAAGCGGGACCGCCGGGGTCGAGAACGGCTGAGAGGTCCATTATGTCCGCGACTCTTGGTTACAGTGATGTTGAGGTCGGTACGCTGATCCCCGAACGGGAGTTCCGGGTCCGCCGTGAAGATCTTGTTCGTTACTGCGGAGCGTCAGGCGACTTCAATGTGATCCACTGGAACGACCGGGCCGCGACTGACGTGGGCCTGCCCGGAGTCATCGCTCATGGGATGTACACCATGGCCAGCGCGGCGCGGCTTGTCACCGACTGGGCCGGTGATCCCGGGGCGGTTGTCGAGTATGGCGTCCGGTTTTCCTCGTTCGTCCCGGTGCCGGACGACGACACCGGTGCCGCGCTGGTGGTCAGTGGTGTGGTTGCCAAGAAGCTGGACGACAACCAGGTTGTCGTGAACATCACTGTCCGGTGTGACGGAACCAAGGTGCTACTGGGTTCGCGCGCCACCGTCCGCCTTGCCTGATCGTTTCATCGTCGCGACAAGCAGTCCGCTTTGCTGCGGCTGGCTGTGGTGCCCCCGGCCGCGGAGGTCCCGGCGGCACCACAGCCAACGCTCAGCTGTCGTCAGATTGTCGCCGTATCCCGATGGCTCAGTCCGCCTCGGCCAGCAGGTCGGACATGCGCTGTACGCCGGTGGCCAGATCCTGGTCACCGAGGGCGTAGGACAACCGGGCGTAGCCGGGTGTCCCGAACGCCTCACCGGGCACGATCGCGACGCCGGCCTCCTCGAGGATGAGCGTGGTCAGGTCCGCTGAGGTCGTCGGGGTGCGTCCCCGCAGCGTGCGGCCAATGACGCCGAGCAGCGACGGGTAGCAGTAGAAGGCGCCCTCGGGCATCGGGCACACCACCCCGGGGGTCGCGGAGAGCATGCGATGCATGGTCTGGCGCCGCCGGTCGAAGGCGAGACGCATCCGCGCGACCGCGTCCAGCGGGCCCGCCACGGCAGCCAGCGCCGCGGCCTGCGCCACGTTGGAGACGTTGGACGCGGCATGGGACTGCAGATTGATAGCCGCCTTGACGGCATCCGCCGGACCTGTCAGCCAGCCGACCCGCCACCCCGTCATGGCGTAGGTTTTGGCGACGCCGTTGACGACGATGCAGCGGTCGGCGATCTCGGGCACCTCCACCGGCAGGGAAGCGAACCGGGCGTCGCCATACACCAGATGCTCGTAGATCTCGTCCGCGATCACCCAGATCCCAGCCTGGGCCGCCCAACGCCCGATCGCGCGGACCTCCTCAGGGGTATGTACCGCACCGGTCGGATTGGAGGGTGAGCAGAACACCAGGGCCTTCGTCCGCGGGGTGCGTGCCTTCTCCAGCTGTTCCACCGTGACCCGGTAGCCCTGCTCGGGAGTGGTCACGACGTCCACAGCCCTGCCACCGGCAAGGCGGATCGACTCCGGGTAGGTGGTCCAGTAGGGAGCGGGCAGCAGCACTTCGTCGCCGGGGTCGAGGAGTGTTGCGAACGCTATGTAGACGGCCTGCTTGCCACCATTGGTGATGAGTACCTGACTGGCCGCGATATCGAGGCCGGAGTCGCGGCGGGTCTTGTCGGCCACCGCCTCTCTGAGCTCTGGCAGGCCAGCAGCTGGTGTGTACCGGTGCATTTTTGGATCGCTGCATGCCTTCTCGGCAGCGGCGACAACGTGGTCGGGGGTGGGAAAGTCCGGTTCGCCGGCACCAAAGCCGATCACGTCCCGGCCGGCTGCGCGCAGCGCCTTGGCGGTCGAGTCCACGGCAAGTGTCGCCGAAGGGGCGATGCCTCCGACGCGGTGAGAGATCCGGGTCATGACCGTCATGCTGCCACGCATACCAGGTCGGCTGCTCGATCATCGGCGCGGTGCGACCGGATCCGGCCGGTGTGCCCGACGCATCCGGGCCGGGTGGCGATACCCCTCGTGACTCTTGGCGCCGCTGGTCACATGATACTGCGCTACAATCGCGCGACCCCTGGTCGGTCGGGCAGCCGTTGTCCAGCAAGTCTCTTTCCGGTTAGCCTGGGATGCGTCCGTGACGTGGATCTTGATCACCGGTTCGTAGGAGATCATGGATACGTGAGGGTGGGCCGTGTATGGAGCCGTGCAGGGAGTATGGTGGATGCGCTTAGGCCGTCATCCCCGCGTGTAGCGCCGTAGATGATTTTCATGCCCATGATCTTTATGATCATGATTGGTCTGAGTGCATCTTGATCGGCGGCTACCGTCACGGTGGTGGTCGTGGTGTAAAGGGGCGTGGCTCAATTGGTAGAGCACCGGTCTCCAAAACCGGCGGTTGCAGGTTCGAGTCCTGTCGCCCCTGCGGTATCCGACGACCAGGTAGGTGGAGTGAGTGGCGACCGACACACGTGACGCGGCACCGAGGGCCGGCCAGCCGACCCGGCCCGCAGCTCGACGCCGTACCACGCCGCTGCGCTTCTACCGAGAGATCGTCGCCGAGCTTCGGAAGGTCATCTACCCGGGTCGAAGCGAACTGATCACTTATGTGGTTGTAGTGCTCATGTTTTGCTCGATCATGGTGGCATTCGTCGCCTCGCTGGACTTCGGTCTCACCAAGGCGGTGTTGGCGATCTTCGGTTGACGTGGACCGTTTCCGCGGACCCATGTCGCCATAGCGCCCGCACAGCTCACAGAGCACGGTCAAGAGAGAAGGAACGTCCGCGTGTCCCAGTTTCCCGAGCATGTCTCCTCCGAACAGGGAGAGGCCCTCGACGGTCTCGACCCGCTGGCGGCGCTGGTGCGCGACGAGGTGGCAAGCACGGAGGCCGGCGCCTTGCCGCAGGACGGCGAGGGCGGCGACGGTTCCACCGGCGTCGAAACGGAGCCCGGCTATCTCGCTGCGGCTGTCGCGGATGTCGACCAGCCCGCCTTCGACGACGATGACGATGATGACGACATCCGGCAGGCGCTGGAGGACGCGCCTGGCGACTGGTACGTCATTCATTCGTACGCCGGCTATGAGAACAAGGTGAAGACCAACCTCGAGACTCGGATCTCCAGCCTCAACATGGAGGACTACATCTTCCAGATCGAGGTCCCGACCGAGGAGGTTCCGGTCATCAAGAACGGCAAGCGGCAGCTGGTGCAGCAGAAGAAGTATCCGGGCTACATCTACGTCCGTATGGACCTCACTGACCAGTCGTGGTCCGCGGTTCGGAACACCCCGGGTGTGACCGGCTTCGTCGGCCTGACCAACAAGCCGTCACCGTTGCGGACAGAGGAGGTTGTTTCCATTCTTGCGCCGCCGGCGCCACCCGAGAAGAAGACCGAGACGGTCCGGGTGCAGGAGTTCGAGGTCGGGGAGTCCGTGACCGTCATGGATGGCCCGTTCGCGACCCTTCCGGCGACCATCAGTGAGATCAACCTCGATGCGCAGCGGCTCAAGGTGCTGGTGTCCATCTTCGGCCGCGAAACGCCGGTCGAACTTCAGTTCAACCAGGTCGCGAAGATCTGATCTGCTCGATGGCCGAAGGCGGTGCGGTCGTCTCCGCTTCCGCTCCACCGGAGGTTCCAACCAGCCAGGCGAACCGGTAGTCGGCCGGCGGCACGGTCGCAGCGTTCTTGGCGCCGACGGAGACCACAGGAAACCCAGAGAGAAACGACACATGCCTCCCAAGAAGAAGATCGCGGCAATTATCAAGCTCCAGATCAACGCTGGTGTGGCGACACCCGCGCCTCCGGTCGGTCCGGCGCTCGGCCAGCACGGCGTCAACATCATGGAGTTCTGCAAGCAGTACAACGCGGCCACCGAGTCGCAGCGCGGGAACGTCGTTCCGGTCGAAATCACCGTGTACGACGACCGTTCGTTCACCTTTGTCACCAAGACCCCACCGGCGGCCCGGCTTATCCTCAAGGCCGCTGGGATTGAGAAGGGCAGCGGTGTTCCGCACCGCACCAAGGTGGCGAACCTCACCGCGGAGCAGGTCCGTCAGATCGCCCAGACCAAGCTGCCCGACCTCAACGCGACCACGCTGGAAGCCGCCGAGAAGATCATTGCTGGGACGGCGCGGTCGATGGGGATAACCATTCTTGGCTGACGGCTGACAGGGCCGGCCGAGAACGGAACGACTGTGGGAGGACAGCCCGGCCGGGCTGCCCGCCATGACCACGAGGAGACAGATATGAAGCGCAGCAAAGCCTATCGGGCGGCCGTTGAGAAGATAACGGCGGATCGTCTGTACACGCCGCTGGAGGCTGTTCATCTCGCCCGGGAGACCTCCACCACCAAGTACGCCGCGACTGTTGAGGTCGCGCTGCGCCTGGGCGTCGATCCGCGCAAGGCTGACCAGATGGTCCGCGGCACCGTGAATCTGCCGCACGGAACCGGAAAATCCCCGCGAGTCGCGGTTTTCGCCGCGGGCGAGAAGGCCGTCGAGGCCGCTGCGGCGGGTGCGGACATCGTCGGCAGCGACGACCTCGTACAGCGAATCCAGGAGGGTTTCCTGGATTTCGACGCCACGGTCGCGACGCCCGACCAGATGGCGAAGGTCGGCCGTATCGCCCGGATCCTGGGGCCACGCGGACTCATGCCGAACCCGAAGACCGGCACGGTGACTCTCGACATCACCAAGGCCGTCCAGGACATCAAGGGCGGAAAGATTAATTTTCGGGTCGACAAGCAGGGCAATCTGCACATAGTGATCGGGAAGACCGCCTTCACCGACGAGCAGTTGATTGAGAACTACAGCGTCGCCCTGGACGAGATCGTCCGGGTGAAGCCGTCCGCGTCCAAAGGCCGTTATCTGAAGAAGATAACTTTTACGACGACGATGGGTCCAGGAATCCCCGTCGACCCCAGCCGTACCCGTAACCTCCTCGAGGACGCGGCGGTCTGACCCGCCGCAAGGCGCTGGCCGTGGCTCCGGTCCTCCTTCGGGCGTCCGGAGCCACGGCCAGCGCTGCCGGCTTGGCGGCTGCTGTCCCGCCGGCCAGGCCGTGTATCATCTCATCTGAACCAAACCGAAGACCGCTGGTCATCGTCCCGTTCCGGGGCGATCGAAGGTCCGGTACGACCGGGCGGCCCGCGCAGGTGAGGGAGCGTTGCCCTGGGGCTGCTGGTTTGTCTGCTATCCCCGGTACTTCCGCCCCGCGCGCCTGCGCCGGGGCGTTTGTCGTTTCTCGGCATCTTTCGGGTGACCAGCCAGACCCCATGAAGGAGCCCGATGGCGAAGCCGGAAAAGGTCGCCGCGGTAACGGAGATCGTTGACTCGTTCCGGGGCGCGTCCGCGGCGGTGCTCACCGAGTACCGCGGACTGACGGTGAGCCAGCTCACCGAACTACGCCGCTCGTTGGGCGAGGGCACCGAGTACGCCGTGGTGAAGAACACCCTGACCAGGATTGCCGCCGCGCAGGCGGGCGTCACGGGTCTGGACGAGCTGCTGGTCGGTCCGACCGCTGTCGCGTTCGTCACCGGCGACCCGGTCGAGGCGGCCAAGAGCCTGCGTGACTTCGCTCGTGCCAATCCCGCGCTGATCGTCAAGGGCGGGATCGTCGAGGGCAAGTCGATGTCGGCGGATGACATCCGCAAGCTCGCCGATCTCGAGTCCCGCGAGGTGCTGCTCGCCAAGCTCGCCGGCGCGTTGAACGGTTCGCTGGCCAAGGCGGTCGGTCTGTTCGCGGCGCCGCTGTCCCAGGCGGCTCGCCTGGCGGAGGCGTTGCGTGCCAAGCGAGAAGCGGAGAGCCCCGCGGCCGAGGCCCCCGCGCCTGAGGCCTCGACCACCGAGACCGCGGTGGTCGAGGCGGAGCCGAGCGCGCAGTAGCGCTGTCCGCGGCGGCCCCGGGGCCCCGGGGCGCCGGACGCGCGAGGAAGAACATGGGCGCGTGAACGGTTGCCCCACTGATCCAGACCACCTACTCCATAACAGTTCCTGGCACCCGCCGCGGGCGGTGTGTCATCACAACCGGAAGGACCGCCACGATGGCGAAGCTGTCGACCGACGAGCTGCTGGACGCGTTCAAGGAAATGACGCTGCTGGAGCTGTCGGAGTTCGTGAAGCAGTTCGAGGACACCTTCGGTGTGACCGCGGCGGCCCCGGTCGCGGTCGCTGTGGCCGGCGGTGCCGGTCCGGCATCCGAGGCGCCGGCCGTGGAGGAGCAGGATGAGTTCGACGTCATCCTCACTGCCGTCGGTGACAAGAAGATCCAGGTCATCAAGGAAGTCCGTGCGTTGACCAGCCTGGGCCTGAAGGAGGCCAAGGACCTCGTCGACGGCGCGCCCAAGCCGGTCCTGGAGAAGGCCAGCAAGGAAGCCGCGGAGAAGGCCAAGGCCGCGCTCGAGGGTGCCGGCGCCACGGTCACCGTCAAGTAGACATCGGTACGCAGGCACTGATCGGTCGGGCCGCCGTTTCCTGGTTGGCAAGCCGCACGGCGGCGGCCCGGCCCCTGCTCGGGCCCTGCGGTGAGACCTGTTGTCGAGGCTTCACCGTCGCCGGGTAACGTCAGTTCCGGCCGGGCCGTGGTGGTCCGGCCGGCATGGGACCTGGGCCGAGCGCGCGCCGGATGCCGTATTGTCACGGGCGCCGACGCGCGGCTTTCCGGTTGGGGTTGACGACCTCATCCGGGACGGAGTTCCATCATCGGGAAGCGGTGAGACATACCTGTCGAGCAGCCTTGCCAGCAGTGCGGCCGTCGGCTACACTGCTCGTTTGGGCTGCCCTTTCGTCGTGCGCTCGCGTTTCCTTCGGGTACGCGACGGTTCGGTCCCCCGCGTAACCGCGTCCTCTGGCGCGGTCGTCCAGACGTAACGACCGAGGTAATCCGAGCGAAACCGTTGATCGCAACCTGCCACCGAATCGCCGCCGCGTCACCAGCCCGGGATGACCCTCCCACACAGGTGTCCTCCTTCGGAAGATGTCGTGACGGACTACTCGTCGACGCCCGTGTCGCATCTGCCCGCACGGTGGGGCAGCAGCGCGCTCCGTCGGACTACCCCCGCCGACACTCCGCACAACCGTAGCGAGACACTGATCACCCGACCACCCTTCGCCGGATTGTTCGAGTAGGCCGAGGGCAACGTGAGAAGAATCATGATCCCGTTGTCAGAGGCCCAAGGACGCAAGAGCACCGCCAGCCCGACGATCAGGCCACCGGAAGGACCACCTTGGCCGCCTCGCCTCACTCCTCCCGCATCTCGTTCGCAAAGATCATCGAGCCTCTTGAGGTCCCCGATCTTCTCGCCCTGCAGACCCAGTCCTTTGACTGGCTGATCGGCAATGAGGCGTGGGCGGAACGGGTCCAGGAAGCCATCGACGCCGGTCGTGACGACGTACCCGTCACGTCGGGTCTCGAGGAGGTCTTCGAGGAGATTTCTCCTATCGAGGACTTCTCGGGTTCGATGTCTCTGTCGTTCCGTGATCACCGTTTCGAGCCGCCGAAGTACTCCGTCGAGGAGTGCAAGGACAAGGATATGACGTACTCGGCCCCCATGTTCGTGACGGCCGAGTTCACCAACAACAACACTGGCGAGATCAAGAGCCAGACGGTGTTTATGGGCGATTTTCCGCTTATGACACCAAAAGGAACCTTTGTTATCAATGGGACCGAGCGGGTTGTCGTCAGCCAGCTCGTGCGTTCACCCGGTGTGTACTTCGAGAAGACCATCGACAAGGTGTCCGACAAGGACCTGTTCTCCTGCAAGGTTATTCCTTCCCGGGGTGCCTGGCTGGAGTTCGAGGTCGACAAGCGGGACACCGTCGGCGTACGTATCGACCGCAAGCGCCGCCAGTCAGTGACCGTTCTGCTCAAGGCGCTCGGCTGGGACGAGGCGCGCATTCTTGAGCGTTTCGGTGACTTCCCGTCAATGCGGGTGACACTGGAGAAGGACCACACCTCCAGCCAGGACGACGCGCTGCTTGACATCTACCGCAAGCTGCGGCCGGGTGAGCCACCGACCCGCGAGTCGGCCCAGACACTGCTGGAGAACCTCTTCTTCAACCCGAAGCGTTACGACCTGGCGAAGGTCGGTCGCTACAAGGTGAACAAGAAGCTCGGTGTCGACGTCCCGCACGACGTGGGTGTGCTGACCGAGGACGACGTCGTCCGCACGATCGAGTACGTCGTGCAGCTGCATGCGGGTAAGGACCAGTCCTACGACGTGGACGACATCGACCACTTCGGCAACCGCCGGCTGCGTACGGTCGGTGAACTGATCCAGAATCAGGTGCGGCTTGGTCTCGCCCGGATGGAGCGGGTCGTCCGGGAACGGATGACCACTCAGGACGTCGAGGCGATCACTCCTCAGACGCTCATCAACATCCGGCCGGTCGTCGCCTCCATCAAGGAGTTCTTCGGCACCAGCCAGCTGTCCCAGTTCATGGACCAGACCAACCCGCTGGCGGGCCTCACGCACAAGCGGCGCCTGTCCGCGCTCGGCCCTGGTGGGCTCTCCCGGGAACGGGCCGGCTTCGAGGTCCGCGACGTCCACCCCAGCCACTACGGCCGGATGTGCCCGATCGAGACGCCGGAAGGCCCGAACATCGGTCTGATCGGTTCGCTGTCGACGTTCGCGCGGGTCAACCCGTTCGGCTTCGTCGAGACGCCCTACCGCAAGGTCGTGGCCGGCCGGGTCACCGATCAGATCGACTACCTCACCGCGGACGAGGAGGACCGGCATGTCATCGCGCAGGCGAACGCGCCGCTGACGGCTGACGGCTCGTTCGCCGAACACCGTGTCCTAGTGCGCCGCAAGGGTGGTGAGGTCGAGTTCATCCCGCCGGACGAGGTCGACTACATGGACGTCTCGCCGCGCCAGATGGTGTCGGTGGCCACGGCCATGATCCCGTTCCTTGAGCACGACGATGCCAACCGCGCCCTGATGGGCTCGAACATGCAGCGCCAGTCCGTCCCGCTGCTGCGCAGCGAGGCACCGCTGGTCGGTACCGGTATGGAGGCCCGCGCGGCCAAGGACGCCGGTGACGTGGTCGTCTGCGCACAGGCCGGTGTGGTCGAGGACCTGTCCGCTGACTACATCACCGTGATGCATGACGACGGCACCCGGCGGACCTACCGGATGGCGAAGTTCCGCCGCTCCAACCAGGGCACGTGCATCAACCAGAAGCCGATCGTCGACGAGGGCGACCGTGTCCTGGCCGGCCAGGTCATCGCGGACGGCCCGTGCACCGACAACGGCGAGATGGCGCTGGGCAAGAACCTCCTGGTGGCGTTCATGCCCTGGGAGGGGCACAACTACGAGGACGCGATCATTCTCTCCCAGCGGCTGGTTCAGGACGACGTACTGTCCTCGATCCACATCGAGGAGCATGAGGTCGACGCCCGGGACACCAAACTTGGCCCTGAGGAGATCACTCGGGATATCCCGAACGTCGCCGAGGAGGTCCTTGCTGACCTTGACGAGCGTGGGATCATTCGGATCGGTGCCGAGGTCTCGCCCGGTGACGTGCTGGTCGGGAAGGTCACGCCCAAGGGCGAGACCGAGCTGACCCCGGAGGAGCGGCTGCTGCGCGCGATCTTCGGTGAGAAGGCTCGTGAGGTCCGGGACACCTCGCTGAAGGTGCCGCACGGAGAATCCGGCAAGGTTATTGGTGTCCGGGTGTTCTCGCGGGAGGACGGCGACGAGCTTCCACCGGGGGTGAACGAGCTCGTCCGCGTGTACGTTGCCCAGAAGCGTAAGATCACAGATGGTGACAAGCTTGCTGGCCGCCACGGCAACAAGGGCGTCATTGCGAAGATCCTTCCTGTCGAGGACATGCCGTTCCTGTCTGACGGCACGCCGGTGGACGTCGTGCTGAACCCGCACGGTGTGCCGCGCCGTATGAACATCGGCCAGATCCTGGAGACCCATCTCGGTTGGGTGGCCAAGACCGGCTGGCAGGTCGACGACGGTGACGAGGACTGGAAGGAGCGCCTGCGCGGTATCGGTGCGCATCAGGCGCCGCCCGACACCAACGTGGCGACACCGGTGTTCGACGGCGCCCGGGAGGAGGAGATCACCGGTCTGCTTGCCTCGACGCTGGTGAACCGCGATGGTGACCAGCTGATCGGGTCCAGCGGCAAGGCACGGCTCTTCGACGGCCGGACGGGTGAGCCCTATCCGTACCCGGTGGCGGTCGGCTACATCTACATCCTCAAACTGCTGCATCTGGTCGACGACAAGATTCACGCCCGGTCGACCGGTCCCTACTCGATGATCACCCAGCAGCCGCTGGGCGGTAAGGCGCAGTTCGGTGGACAGCGCTTCGGTGAGATGGAGGTGTGGGCGCTTGAGGCGTACGGCGCCGCCTACGCGCTCCAGGAGCTGCTGACCATCAAGTCCGACGACGTCCTCGGCCGCGTCAAGGTCTACGAGGCCATCGTCAAGGGCGAGAACATCCCCGAACCAGGCATTCCGGAGTCCTTCAAGGTCCTTATCAAGGAAATGCAGTCGCTGTGCCTGAACGTGGAGGTTCTGTCCAGCGACGGCGTCTCCATTGAGATGCGTGACACCGATGAGGATGTCTTCCGTGCCGCGGAGGAGCTCGGTATCGATCTGTCCCGGCGGGAGCCGAGCAGCGTTGAGGAGGTCTGACGACTAGTGGGCCGACGGGCGTGCGGTCATGTTCCGCCGCACGCCCGGGGCCCCAGGGAGCCCAGTGGTCGCCGATCGTGAGTGTGGATGGATCTATGGGTAGTCGTGATTCGTGGCCGGTGGCCACGGACAAAGATCATGACCGCCGGGCGCTCCGGACGCACTGATCGTTTCTCGGCGTCCCCGCCGACCTTGGAATAACTGACGGCAGAAGCCCCCCGTCGCCGCCATTACTCGCAATGCCCGCCGGCGATGGGGGCAGCCAGACGGCAGAGAGAGAAGACACGTGCTCGACGTCAACTTCTTCGACGAGCTGCGCATCGGCCTCGCCACGGCGGACGACATCCGCCAGTGGTCACACGGTGAGGTCAAGAAGCCGGAGACAATCAACTACCGCACCCTGAAGCCGGAAAAGGACGGGCTTTTCTGCGAGAAGATCTTCGGCCCGACCCGGGACTGGGAGTGCTACTGCGGCAAGTACAAGCGCGTTCGCTTCAAGGGCATCATCTGTGAGCGCTGTGGTGTCGAGGTCACTCGCGCGAAGGTGCGCCGTGAGCGGATGGGCCACATCGAGCTGGCCGCGCCGGTCACCCACATCTGGTATTTCAAGGGTGTGCCGAGCCGGCTCGGCTATCTGCTCGACCTCGCGCCGAAAGACCTTGAAAAGGTCATTTATTTCGCCGCTTATATGATCACAAGTGTGGACGTCGAGGCGCGCCACCGCGACCTGCCCACCCTCGAGGCACGGATCTCCGTCGAGAAGCAGCATCTCGAGGACAAGAAGAACGCCGACGTCGAGACGCGGCAGAAGAAGCTTGAGGCGGATCTCGCGCAGCTGGAGGCCGAGGGGGCCAAGGGCGACGCCCGGCGCAAGGTCCGGGAGGCGGCTGAGCGCGAGATGCGCCAGATCCGTGACCGCGTCCAGCGGAAGATCGACGATCTGGGCCGGGTGTTCGACCGCTTCAAGGGCATGAAAGTTCAGGACCTTGAACCTGACGAGCTGCTCTACCGTGAGCTGCGGGACCGCTTCGGACAGTACTTCGAAGGCGGTATGGGAGCCGAGGCGCTACAGCGTCGGCTCGTTGACTTCGACCTGGCCGCGGAGGCCGAGTCACTGCGGGAGACCATCCGCAGCGGCAAGGGCCAGAAGAAGGCCCGGGCGCTGAAGCGTCTCAAGGTGGTCTCGGCGTTCCTGAACACCCGCAACTCCCCGAACGGGATGGTGCTCGACTGCGTTCCGGTCATCCCGCCGGACCTGCGCCCGATGGTGCAGCTCGACGGTGGCCGGTTCGCCACGTCCGACCTGAACGACCTCTACCGCCGGGTGATCAACCGTAACAACCGGCTCAAGCGGCTGCTCGACCTCGGCGCGCCTGAGATCATCGTCAACAACGAGAAGCGGATGCTGCAGGAGGCCGTCGACGCGCTGTTCGACAACGGTCGCCGCGGCCGGCCGGTCACCGGCCCGGGCAACCGCCCGCTCAAGTCGTTGTCGGACATGCTCAAGGGCAAGCAGGGGCGGTTCCGGCAGAACCTGCTCGGCAAGCGCGTCGACTACTCCGGGCGTTCCGTCATCGTCGTCGGCCCGCAGCTGAAGCTGCATCAGTGCGGTCTGCCCAAGCAGATGGCGCTCGAGCTGTTCAAGCCGTTCGTGATGAAGCGGCTGGTCGACCTCAACCACGCGCAGAACATCAAGTCCGCCAAGCGGATGGTGGAGCGTGCCCGTCCGGTGGTCTGGGACGTGCTGGAAGAGGTCATCACCGAGCACCCGGTGCTGCTCAACCGTGCGCCGACCCTGCACCGCCTCGGTATCCAGGCGTTCGAGCCACAGCTGGTCGAAGGCAAGGCCATCCAGATCCACCCGCTGGTCTGCACCGCCTTC
Organism: Protofrankia sp. CiP3; assembly: GCF_917627345.1. Taxonomy (NCBI): domain Bacteria; kingdom Bacillati; phylum Actinomycetota; class Actinomycetes; order Frankiales; family Frankiaceae; genus Protofrankia; species Protofrankia sp. CiP3. The sequence continues at coordinate 83,623 of NZ_CAKJTM010000010.1, forward strand.
AACGCGGACTTCGACGGTGACCAGATGGCCGTGCACCTGCCGCTGTCGGCGGAGGCGCAGGCCGAGGCGCGCATCCTGATGCTGTCGAGCAACAACATCCTGTCGCCGGCCTCCGGGCGTCCGCTGGCCATGCCGAGCCTCGACATGGTCACCGGGGTGTTCCACCTCAGCCGGATGGCCGAGGGCGGGGTCGGCGAGGGCAGGGCGTTCTCCAGCGTGGCCGAGGCTCAGATGGCCTTCGACGCGCGGGAGATCGAGCTGCAGGCGAAGATCAGGGTCCGGCTTCGCGACACCACCCCGCCGCGCGACTGGACGCCGCCAGCGGGCTGGGTCAGCGGTGAGCCGTTCACGCTGGAGACCACATTCGGTCGTTGCCTGCTCAACCAGGCGCTTCCGGAAGGCTATCCGTTCCTCAACTACATGATGAACAAGAAGGCCCAGGCCGCGATCGTCAACGACCTGGCCGAGCGCTATCCGAAGATCCAGGTGGCGGCGACGCTGGACGCCCTGAAGAGCGCCGGTTTCTACTGGGCCACCCGGTCCGGTGTGACCGTCGCCATCGAGGATGTCGTTGCGCCGCCGAACAAGAAGCAGATCCTCGACGAGTACGAGCAGCGGGCCGAGCGGGTACAGAAGCAGTTCGACCGGGGCTTCCTGTCCGATGATGAGCGCCGCGGCGAACTCGTGCAGATCTGGAACGAGGCGACGAGCAAGGTCGCCGAGGCGATGGAGGCCAACTTCCCGTTGACCAACCCGGTCGCTGTACTGGTCAACTCCGGAGCCGCCGGAAACATGATGCAGATCCGGCAGCTCGCCGGAATGCGCGGACTGGTCGCCAACCCGAAGGGTGAGATCATCCCGCGCCCGATCAAGGCCAACTTCCGTGAGGGCCTGAGCGTGGTGGAGTACTTCATCTCCACGCACGGCGCTCGTAAGGGCCTAGCCGACACGGCGCTGCGGACCGCTGACTCAGGGTATCTAACCCGGCGTCTGGTTGACGTCAGCCAGGATGTCATCGTCCGCGAGGACGACTGCGGCACCGAGCGTGGCATCGGCACCCGTATCGCCCGCAAGGGAGCGGACGGGGCGCTTGTCCGTGACCGTTACGCCGAGACCGCGGCCTACGCGCGGACACTCGCCTCCGACGCGGTGAACGCCGCCGGCGATGTTGTGGTGCCCGCCGGTACCGACCTCGGCGATGTGGTTATCGGCCAGATCATTGAAGCCGGTATCGAATCGGTGAAGGTGCGCTCCGCGCTCACCTGCGTCGCCCGGATGGGTGTGTGCGCACAGTGTTACGGCCGGTCGCTGGCAACCGGAAAGCTGGTGGACGTCGGTGAGGCCGTGGGTATCGTCGCGGCTCAGTCGATCGGTGAGCCGGGCACCCAGCTGACCATGCGTACCTTCCACAGCGGTGGTGTCGCCACCGGTGACGACATCACCCAGGGCCTACCGCGTGTGGTCGAGCTTTTCGAGGCCCGTTCTCCCAAGGGCAAGGCCCCGATCAGCGAGGTCGCCGGGCGGGTGCGCATCGAGGAGACCGAGAAGACCCTCAAGATTGTCATCGTGCCCGACGACGGTGGTGAGGAGATCGCCTACCCGGTGTCCCGTCGTTCGCGCCTGAAGGTCGAGGAAGGCCAGCACATCGCTGTTGGCCAGAAGATCGTCGACGGCGCGGTCGACCCGCACGAGGTACTGCGCATTCTCGGCCCGCGCCAGGTGCAGTTGCACCTGGTGGACCAGGTGCAGGAGGTTTATCGCTCGCAGGGCGTGTCAATCCACGACAAGCACATAGAGATCATCATCCGCCAGATGCTCAAGCGGGTGAACGTGCTGGAGTCGGGTGAGACCACCCTCCTGCCCGGTGAGCTGGTCGAGCGGGCGCGCTTCGAGGAGGAGAACCGCCGGGTGGTCGAGTCCGGTGGGCAGCCGGCATCGGCCCGTCCGGTTCTCATGGGCATCACCAAGGCGTCGCTCGCGACCGAGTCGTGGCTGTCGGCGGCCTCCTTCCAGGAGACGACGCGAGTGCTCACCGACGCCGCGATCAATGCCCGGTCGGACTCGCTGGTCGGCCTGAAGGAGAACGTCATCATCGGCAAGCTCATCCCGGCGGGTACCGGCATCTCCCGATACCGCAATATTCGGGTCGAGCCGACCGAGGAGGCGCGGGCGTCCATGTACTCGGTGGGCGGTAACTATGAGGACGGCGCGACCGTCGAGTACGGCGCGTTCGGTACCGGTAGCGGTCAAGCTGTGCCGTTGGATGATTTTGACTACCGCAGCACAGGGGGCGACTACCGATAGCCCGTCCCGCGGGAGAGCCCTGGGCCCCAGGCCACGCGAAAATGTTCACGATCGCGTGGCCTGGGCTTCCCGCCGGATCGACGCGAAGCCGGTCTGACAGTTCCAGGCCGCTCACCGTGCCGGGCCTGTCACCGGACACGCACGGCTGAGCATCCCCAGGAAACACGGCGCTGCCCGGATACCTCCAGGGAGGTATCCGGGCAGCGCCTTCGGTGTATCAGCGGTCCGTGCTGCATTCTGGACGCCGCTGGCGAACCAGGTCAGCCGATGGTCCGGGACATACCGTTGTTGTTCTCCCTCCTGGCTGTCTGCCGCAGCTGGCCCCGGGCCAGCTGCGCGTAGATTCCACCGGTTTGGACCAGCCGGTCATGCGGGCCGGCCTCCACCACGGTGCCCTTTTCCATCACGTAGATACGGTCCGCGGCGATGGTCATCGTCATTCGATGGGCTACGAGCAGGCAGCTGCGATCGGCGAGAAGACGTTCGAACGACACCCGAAGCATTTCCTCAGTCAGCGCGTCAAGGTTCGACGTAGCCTCGTCGAGGATTATCGTCCGTGGATCCTGGACCAGGACCCGAGCGATGGCCAGCCGTTGCCGTTCGCCACCCGAGATCTCGTATCCATCGCAGCCGACCGGGGTGTGGATCCCGTCCGGCAGGGAACGGACCAGAGTGACGAGACCAGTCGCCTCGAGCGCCGCCCAGAGCTCGTCCGCGGTCGCGGTGGGATTCCCGAAGCGGAGGTTCTCGGCAATGGTACGGCGTTGGATGAATGCTTCCTGGGAGACGAATCCGACCGCGGCTCGCGCCTGCTCGGCGGTGAGTTCAAGGATATCCCGCCCGCCTAGCAGCACCCGTCCGGAGGTGGGCGCCAGGAGCCCGCTTGCGAGGTAACAGAGCGTGGTCTTGCCCGCGCCGCTGAATCCGACGACGGCAACCGTCTCGCCCCTGCGCACGACGATGTCCACCGATCGGACCGCCCAGTCGGGCGCGGGTACGTCAGGCGCGTAAGAATAGGAGACGTTCGCCAGGACGAGATCACCGTGCACCGGCGGCCGGGAAACGCCGGCCGGATCTGAAACCGCTGGTTCGGCTCGCGACACGATTTCTTCCGGTGGCCGCGGGCGATCAACCGATGTCAGTGGTCTCACGTTACTGTGGTTCGCCACGCGAGGCCGCTCCAGCGGAATGTCGAGGAAGGCCAGAATGCGAATGAGGGAGGATTCGCCATCAAACAGCTGGGTGCGCAGGTCGGCAAAACCGGCGATTGCGCGAAAGGCCAGGAAGAGCACGCTGAGGAACGCCACGAACGTGCCGGTCGTCATTATCCGCTCCAGCGAGAGCCACGCTCCGAACCCGATCGCGGTCATGGTTGCCAGTACTGAGCTGGCCGCGGAGATGAACTGTAGCCGGGCGAATACCTGGACCCGGGTGCGGACTGCTGTCGCGATAGCCGCGTCCAGCCGTTCGAACTCCTCCTGACCGGCGCCCTGTGCGCGGAACGCACGCAGGTGCAGCGCGCCAGCCGCCCCAGCCAGCTCTATAACGTGATCGACCAGCCGGGTGTGTCGCTCGGCCTCCACCCGGCTGATTTCCCGGATGCGCGCACGAATCAGCCGCAGCAGGACGAGCGGAATCGCACCGATCGCGCCGACCGCGACCGCGAGCCGCCATTCCAGCAGAAAGGCGGTCACACCGGCGGCGAGGAGCTCGACTGCCATTGTCGCGATGGCGGGCAGGCAGACGGCGCCGGCGATCTGTACCTTGGCCGTATCAATGGTGAAGAGAGTGACAATATCCCCGTGCCGTGTCCGCATGAAGCGGGGAAACGGCAGGGCGACCGTGTGCTCGTGCAGGTCGCGGCGGATCTGGAAAGCAAGCCGTTCGCTGAGATAGCCGATCAGTATATGTTGCAGGGTGGCTACGAGGGCGCTGAGCACAAAAGCGCCGAGTATGAGGAAGACAGGGAGAAGTATTCCACGCGTCTGTAGCTGTAGCAGCCACTCGTCAATGAGGTCGCGGATTGCGAACGGCGCCACGGCCAGTGCCGCCGCGCCGAGCAGGGCGAGCCCGGCGTGTGCTATAGCGGCTTTGTTCTGGTCCCTGATGAAACGTTCGATTCGAACGGCGTCAGGATTGCCGGTAAGCCGGGCGAACAGGCGCCCGTACAGCCAGGAGACGATAGCGCATGTCTTCAGCAGAACTGCCGTCAGCGAGGTCCGCTGGTGGCTCGGTTGGCTGAGCCATTCGCTGGTCCCGGCGGACGGCTGGCGAGATGTTGTCATCTTGTGAGCCGTTTGCCTGATGTTTTGTTCGGGGCTTAGTCGTCGCTGCGCTGAATTTTCGCGCGGGTGCTGACGGGAGGATTGCCGCCGTGGTAGCCGGCCGCCTCGTCGTCGTCGTCGGCGTCGGCGTCGTCGTCGGTGTTGTCAGTGTCATCGGTGTTATCGGTGGCGGTGGCGGCCGCCTCGCGGTCGCCACCACCACCGATTTCTGTCACGGGTGCGCGCACCTCACCGGTACGGATGCTCAGCAGTTCCTGGCCGGTGGTGTCGCCGTTTGTCGGGGTACGGGTGACCAGCGATGCGAGGGCCGTCCCGGCAACAGCTTCAGCTGCGCTGAAAACGGAAATCTCCACGTCCTCGGATACCTCGATAATCAACCCGAAAGTGCTTGACGGGGTGATTTCTCGATTGTGGCCGAGATGCCGGAGAGAAGTAGGCATGATTCCTCCATCGTAGTCATCCGAACTGACGGTGACAAAATTGAAGTTATCGGGACGTGGATTAGTGGGCAAGGAGTCAACATCATGACTCGGCTCACACCGTTCTAGTGCCGGAATTAGTCTTGAAGGTGACACGTAGCCGGCGGCCTTGGCCTCGATATCGTTGGTGATTTGCTTGTCAGCACGACGGTTCAACCAATTTTCGCGGGCGCCGGAAAATGTGGCCACGGATTGTGACGCGCGCCGTCGCCAGCCGGCTGGGTGTCCACCGCATCAACCGCATTGACCGCATTCATCGTCGGCTGGACGTGCTTGGGTAGTGTCTCACTGGTGTCCGGGGGCGAGCGAGGCGGCGGAAGCCGGAAACGGGCGCTGTTCGTGCGGCGGCTGAGCGAAATCCTCGACATGGCGGAGCCCGAGGTTGTCGCGCGGCTGTGTCTCGACCGTCGCACCGGTGTCCGGGTCAACCAGCTGTCACCGCTGGGTGCCGCCGCGGTCCACCGAGCGATCACCGAGCTCGGACTCACCCTTGACCCGCTCGGCTGGTGTCCCGACGGCTACCTCCTCGGGGGCGAGAAGCGGGTCCTGTCGGCGTCGGAGCTCTTCGCCGGTGGTCATGCCTACATCCAGAACATCTCCAGCCTTGTGCCCGCGCTTGCCCTCGAGCCGGAACCGGGAGAGTCGATCATTGACCTGTGTGCGGCGCCCGGTGGGAAGACGGCGCATATCGCCGCGCTTGTCGGCAACGACGCGAGCCTGTGGGCGAACGACGGCATCAAGCCCCGACTGGACAAGCTGCGTGCGGTGACGCGGCAGTTCCATGTCCGGCTCACCGCCACCACCTGTCACCCCGCCCAGTACGCGGACAAGTTCGTCACCGGCCGGTTCGACCGGGTCCTGCTTGACGCCCAGTGCACCGGAGAGGGCCTGGTCGACCTGCGTGACCCCGCCGCGCTGCGGTACTGGAACGAGGAGCGGGTGACGAACTACGGCTGGCTGCAGCGCAAGATGCTGGTCGCGGCCTGCCGGCTGCTGCGTCCCGGCGGCATCCTGGTCTACTCGACCTGCACGTTCGGGCCGGAGGAGAACGAAGCTCCGCTGAGCTACCTGTTGCGCCACCATCCCGTTGAGGTGTGCCCGATCGAGCTCGACATCGACGGCTGGGCGCCGGGCGCGTGGCGGCCGGGCCTGCGCCGCTGGCGCTCGGAGGCGTTTGATCCGGCGCTCGCCGGGGCACGGCGGATCCTGCCGGGCGAGGAGTTCGAGGGTTTTTTCGTCTGCAAGCTGCGGAAGCTGCCAGACTGAGCCGACTGGACTGAGCTGAGTGGCCCGGGCGCGGCCGCGGCACGGTGACCCCGATTCGACATACCCGTTACCGGTTCTGTAGTCTCGGTTCCTGCGGCGCTGTGCGCTGCAGGTTTGACCTGTGTCTTGCGCCATCCAGTGGCGCCGTGGCCCGTCCTGCCGGGCCGGCGGCGACTTCGGACGGCCCGGCTCCACGTCAGGTGGGCGGGCGCACCTCCACGGCAGACCACTCGGGTTACCCGAGGGGTTTTCGAGAGTGAGCGACACGCCCGACCGCGTGGGTCGGACACAGCCGACATAACAGCAGGTACCGGCAGGACGGAAGAGGAACGGGAGCGGCGTTGCCGACGATCCAGCAGTTGGTCCGCAAGGGCCGGCAGGACAAGGTCGAGAAGACCAAGACCCCGGCACTCAAGGGGAGCCCGCAGCGTCGTGGCGTGTGCACCCGCGTCTACACGACCACGCCCAAGAAGCCCAATTCGGCGCTTCGCAAGGTCGCCCGTGTCCGGCTCCACAGCGGGATGGAGGTCACGGCCTACATCCCCGGGGTGGGGCACAACCTGCAGGAGCACTCGATCGTCTTGGTCCGTGGCGGCCGGGTGAAGGACCTTCCGGGCGTCCGTTACAAGATCGTACGCGGGACGCTGGACACCCAGGGCGTCCGCAACCGCAAGCAGGCGCGCAGCAAGTACGGAGCGAAGAAGGAGAAGGCCTGATGCCACGCAAGGGCCCGGCTCCCAAGCACGCCGTCGTCGTCGATCCGGTCTACGGCTCACCGCTGGTGACAGCGCTGGTCAACAAGGTTCTCCTGAGCGGCAAGAAGTCGCTGGCCGAGCGGATCGTCTACGGCGCGCTCGAGGGTGCCCGGGAGAAGACCGGTAATGACCCCGTGGTCACGCTCAAGCGTGCCCTCGACAACGTCAAGCCGACCCTGGAGGTGCGCAGCCGCCGGGTCGGTGGCGCGACCTACCAGGTGCCGGTCGAGGTGCGCTCGAGCCGGAGCATCACCCTCGCGCTTCGCTGGCTGGTGGGCTACGCCCGGCAGCGGCGCGAGAAGACCATGACCGAGCGCCTCATGAACGAGCTGATCGACGCGAGTAACGGTCTCGGCGCGAGCGTGAAGCGGCGCGAGGACACCCACAAGATGGCGGAGTCCAACAAGGCCTTCGCCCACTACCGCTGGTAACTGACATGTCTGCTGACGTACGTGCCGCGCTGGCTTCGACCCGCAACATCGGGATCATGGCCCACATTGACGCGGGCAAGACCACGACCACCGAGCGGATTCTTTTCTACACCGGCGTCAATTACAAGATCGGTGAAGTCCACGATGGCGGTGCCACCATGGACTGGATGGAGCAGGAGCAGGAGCGGGGGATCACGATCACCTCCGCCGCCACCACCTGTATGTGGCGTGACCACACCATCAACATCATCGATACCCCGGGGCACGTCGACTTCACGGTCGAGGTGGAACGCTCGCTGCGTGTCCTCGACGGCGCCGTCGCGGTCTTCGACGCCGTGGCCGGGGTCGAGCCGCAGAGCGAGACGGTCTGGCGCCAGGCTGACCGCTACAACGTCCCGCGGATCGCGTTCGTCAACAAGATGGACCGGGTCGGCGCCGAGTTCCACCGCTGCGTGGACATGATGGTTGACCGCCTCGCCGCGACACCGGCCGTCATCCAGCTCCCGTGGGGTGTCGAGGCCGACTTCAAGGGTGTCATCGACCTGGTTGCCATGAAGGGCCTGCTCTGGCACACCGAGGACAAGGGCGCCTCCTACGAGACCGTCGACATCCCGCGTGACCACGCCGAGGCCGCGCAGGAGTGGCGGGACAAGCTCGTCGAGACCATCGCCGAGAACGACGACAGCCTGATGGAGCTGTATCTCGAGGGCGAGGAGCCGAGCGAGGAGCAGCTGCGGGCGGCGCTGCGCCGGGCGACCCTGGTTGGCTCGGTGAATCCCGTCCTGTGCGGCTCGGCGTTCAAGAACAAGGGCGTGCAGCCGATGCTCGACGCCGTCGTGGACTACCTGCCGAGCCCGCTGGACATCGGTGTCACGATCGGCCACGCGATGGGCCGCGAGGAGAACGAGGTCTCGCGCCGGCCGGACGAGAACGAACCGTTCTCCGCGCTTGCCTTCAAGATCATGACTGATCCGTACGTCGGGAAGCTGACCTACATCCGGGTCTACTCGGGACGGCTCACCGCCGGCTCACCGGTGCTGAACTCGACCAAGGACCGCAAGGAGCGGATCGGTCGCATCCTGCAGATGCACGCCAACCACCGCGAGGACCGCGACGGTGTCGGCGCGGGCCAGATCGTCGCGGTGGTCGGCCTGAAGAACACGACCACCGGTGACACGCTCTGCGACCCGAACAGTCCGATCATCCTGGAGTCGATGACCTTCCCGGCCCCGGTCATCAGCGTCGCGATCGAGCCGAAGACCAAAGCCGACCAGCAGAAGCTGGGTACGGCCATCGGCCGCCTCGCCGAGGAGGACCCGACCTTCCAGGTCCGGACCGACGACGAGACCGGTCAGACGATCATTGCGGGCATGGGCGAGCTGCACCTGGACGTACTCGTCGACCGGATGCGCCGCGAGTTCGGTGTCACCGCCAACGTCGGCAAGCCGCAGGTCGCCTACCGCGAGACCATCCGCCGCAAGGTCGAGAAGGTCGACTACACGCACAAGAAGCAGACCGGTGGCTCGGGGCAGTATGCCCGGGTGATCATCGATCTCGAGCCTTCCGGCGGTGACGGCGGTGGTTACGAGTTCGCGAACAAGGTCACCGGTGGTCGCATCCCACGCGAGTACATCCCGTCTGTCGACGCTGGGTGCCAGGAGGCGATGGAGTTCGGTGTCCTCGCCGGCTACCCCCTCGTCGACGTGAAGGTCACTCTGACCGATGGTCAGTACCACGATGTCGACTCGTCCGAGCTCGCTTTCAAGATCGCCGGTTCGATGGCTTTCAAGGAGGCGGCCCGCAAGGCCGACCCGGTTCTGCTTGAGCCGATGATGGCGGTCGAGGTCACCACGCCCGAGGACTACATGGGTGATGTGATCGGCGACCTCAACTCACGGCGTGGGCAGATCCAGGCCATGGACGAGCGGGCCGGCGCGCGCATCGTCAAGGCGACCGTCCCGCTGTCGGAGATGTTCGGTTACGTCGGAGACCTGCGGTCGAAGACATCCGGCCGGGCTTCCTACTCGATGCAGTTCGACTCCTACGCCGAGGTCCCGGCGGGGGTTGCCAAGGAAATCATCGCGAAAGCACGCGGGGAGTGACGGGTGGCCGGGGCGGGGCCTAACCAGCGCCGCACCAGGCCCGACACGACCACGATCATCAGTACGGCACGACACCACCCGTCCTTGGAGGGACACCCGTGGCGAAGCAGAAGTTCGAGCGGAACAAGCCGCATGTCAACATCGGCACCATCGGTCACATCGACCACGGCAAGACCACGCTGACCGCGGCCATTACCAAGGTCCTGCACGACGCACACCCGGAGCTGAACCCCTTCACGCCGTTCGACCAGATCGACAAGGCGCCGGAGGAGAAGGCCCGCGGTATCACGATCTCGATCGCCCACGTCGAGTACCAGACCGACAACCGGCACTACGCCCACGTCGACTGCCCCGGTCACGCCGACTACATCAAGAACATGATCACGGGTGCTGCCCAGATGGACGGCGCGATCCTGGTCGTGTCGGCCACCGACGGCCCGATGCCGCAGACCAAGGAGCACGTGCTGCTCGCTCGCCAGGTCGGCGTGCCCTACATCGTCGTGGCGCTGAACAAGGCCGACATGGTCGACGACGAGGAGATCCTCGAGCTCGTCGAGCTCGAGGTGCGTGAGCTGCTGAGCTCGTACGAGTTCCCGGGCGACGACGTGCCGGTGGTCCGCGTCTCGGCGCTCAAGGCGCTTGAGGGCGACAAGGAGTGGGGCGCGAAGCTGCTGGAGCTCATGCAGGCTGTCGACGACTCCATCCCGGAGCCCGAGCGCGACATCGACAAGCCCTTCCTGATGCCGATCGAGGACGTCTTCACGATCACTGGCCGTGGCACCGTTGTCACCGGGCGAGTGGAGCGAGGTGTCGTCAAGGTCAGCGAGACCGTCGAGATCGTCGGTATCCGGCCGGACGTCACCACCACGACCGTCACCGGCGTCGAGATGTTCCGCAAGCTGCTCGACGAAGGGCGGGCCGGTGACAACGTCGGCCTGCTCCTGCGTGGGGTGAAGCGCGAGGACGTCGAGCGTGGCCAGGTCGTCGTCAAGCCGAAGTCGATCACGCCGCACACCAACTTCGAGGCGCAGGTCTACATCCTCAGCAAGGACGAGGGTGGTCGCCACACGCCGTTCTTCAACAACTACCGTCCGCAGTTCTACTTCCGGACCACGGACGTGACCGGTGTCGTGACCCTTCCTGAGGGCACCGAAATGGTCATGCCGGGCGACAACACCGAGATGACGGTCGAGCTCATCCAGCCGATCGCCATGGAGGATGGCCTGCGGTTCGCCATCCGTGAGGGTGGCCGGACCGTCGGCGCCGGTCGCGTCACCAAGATCCTCAAGTAGTCGCCGCGAGCGGCGGGCCGCGGGCTCTGCGAGGCCTTTCCGCCCGCCGCTCGCGCGGTGCACAGACTTGTCAACAAGCGGTACATCCGGCGGCAGCTCCGGCCAGGAACGGACCCTGCAGGGCCAGCGAGCCGGACGAGACAGACAGGACAGGCGAAGCCCACCATGGCGGCACAGAAGATCCGCATCCGGCTCAAGGCCTACGACCACGAGATCATCGATAGTTCGGCGCGAAAGATCGTCGAGACGGTGACGCGGACTGGTGCGCAGGTCGCGGGACCGGTGCCGCTGCCGACGGAGAAGAACGTCTACTGCGTGATCCGGTCGCCGCACAAGTACAAGGACAGCCGCGAGCACTTTGAGATGCGCACGCACAAGCGGCTGATCGACATTCTTGACCCGACGCCGAAGACGGTCGACTCGCTGATGCGCCTCGACCTGCCAGCGGGTGTCGACATCGAGATCAAGCTTTAAAGGGGCCGGCGCAGTCATGCTCAATCGCAACTACAGGGGCCTGCTGGGCACCAAGCTCGGGATGACCCAGGTATGGGACGCCAACAACCGCATCGTCCCGGTCACGGTGATCAAGGCCGGTCCGAACGTGGTGACGCAGATCAGGACTCCCGATTCGGACGGCTATTCGGCGGTCCAGCTCGGTTACGGTGAAGTCGACCCCCGTCGGGTGACCCAGCCGCTGCGCGGTCACTTCGCGCGCGCCGGGGTGCCTCCCCGGCGCCATCTGGTCGAGCTGCGCACGGCGGACGCCGCCAGGTACCGGCCCGGCCAGGAACTGACCGGATCGATCTTCGCCGCGGGTGCGGTGGTGGACGTAACGGGAACATCCAAGGGCAAGGGCTTCGCCGGTGTGATGAAGCGGCACGGCTTCAAGGGCCTCGGTGCCGGCCACGGAGTCGAGCGCAAGCACCGTTCGCCGGGCTCGGTCGGCGGCTGCGCCACTCCCGGCCGGGTCTTCAAGGGCCTGCGCATGGCTGGGCGGATGGGGCATGAGCGCGTCACCGTTGCGGGCCTGACCGTCCACGCGGTCGACACCGAACGTGGTTTTTTGTTGATCAAAGGTGCGGTGCCCGGCCCTGACGGGGGCTTGGTGCTCGTCCGCAGCGCGGCGAAACGTCCCGCACCCGCTGACTTCGAGCCCGCTGACTTTGGGCCCGCCGCCGAGACGCCTGTCACGAGCGGCGACGCTGTGACGTCCAGTGAGGAGGTATCGGCATGAGCGCAGCGACGACGTCAGCGCGCGCCCGGTCGCGGACTTCCGCGGCTGCCGCCGCCGTGCCCGAGACCCGCACGATCGTTGTCCACGCTCCCGCCGGTGGTGAGGTCGGCAGCGCACAGCTGCCCGGGGCGGTGTTCGACGTCGCGCTGAACGTCCCGCTCATCCACCAGGTGGTGGTGGCGCAGCTCGCCGCGGCGCGCCAGGGCACCCACTCCACGCTGACCCGCGGCGAGGTCCGCGGTGGTGGGCGTAAGCCCTACCGGCAGAAGGGCACCGGCCGGGCCCGGCAGGGCTCGCTGCGGGCCCCGCAGTTCACCGGCGGTGGCATCGTTCACGGCCCCAAGCCCCGCTCCTACGACCAGCGGACACCCAAGAAGATGAAGGCTGCCGCGCTGCGTGGGGCCCTGTCCGACCGGGCGCGCAACAACCGGATCCACGTGGTGTCGTCGCTGGTTGCCGGTGCGACCCCGTCGACAAAGGCCGCGCTCACGGCGCTCCGGACGATCGCCGATACCCGCCGGGTGCTGGTGGTGGCGGCCCGGGACGACGAGCTCACCTGGAAGAGCCTGCGCAACGTCCCCGCTGTGCACCTGCTCGATCCCGGCCAGCTCAACACCTACGACGTGCTTGTCAGCGACGATGTGGTGTTCACCGAGGGCGCTCTGACCGCCTTCCTGGCCCGGTCACAGGTGCTGGCGGCACAGGAGCCCGGGTCCTCCGTCCCGGCCGGCGATGCGGAACCGCTGGGCACCCAGGAGCCGCGGGCCCGGTCCGACGATGGCGCGGAAGCCGAGGAGGAAGCCAAGTGATCGCCGATCCGCGTGATGTGATCATCAAGCCGGTCGTCTCCGAGAAGAGCTACGGCCTGTTGGACGAGAACGTCTACACGTTCATCGTCCGCCCGGGCGCGAACAAGACCGAGATCAAGATTGCGGTCCAGCAGATTTTCAACGTCCGGGTGCTGCGGGTGAACACCATCAACCGCTCGGGTAAGCGCAAGCGCACCAAGGCCGGTTGGGGTCAGCGCAAGTCCACCAAGCGGGCCATGGTCAGTCTGGCTCCCGGGGACACCATCGAGATCTTCGGAGGCCCTGGTGCATGAGAGGACTTTCGGTCTGATCGCGTTCGGCTCGCTGACCACCACGCCGGGATCCAGCGGGATACCTGGCAAGGCCGCAGGCGGCGCCGGGTGGCCAGCGGCCACACCAGCCGCCGAGAACGCCGCCAGGTGCCCGCTGGGCCCGGCGCGCTGTAGCTCGGACACGGGTAGGTAAACAATGGGTATTCGCAGGTACAAGCCGACCACACCGGGTCGCCGTGGTTCGAGCGTGGCCGACTTCGTCGAGATCACTCGTGACCACCCGGAGAAGTCACTGGTCCGCCCGCTGCACTCCAAGGGCGGTCGAAACGTCCACGGGCGCATCACCACACGGCACCAGGGCGGCGGGCACAAGCGTGCCTACCGTCTGATCGATTTCAAGCGGGACAAGGACGGTGTGCCGGCCAAGGTCGCGCACATCGAGTATGACCCGAACCGGACCGCGCGGATCGCTCTGCTGCACTACGCCGACGGCGAGAAGCGCTACATCCTCGCCCCGGTGAAACTCAAACAGGGTGACACGGTCAGTTCAGGCACGACCGCCGACATCAAGCCCGGTAATGCCCTGCCGCTGCGCAACATCCCGACCGGCACGGTGGTGCACGCCATCGAGCTGCGTCCCGGCGGTGGTGCGAAGATCGCGCGTAGCGCCGGCGCGAGCGTGCAGCTGGTGGCCAAGGATGGTCCCTTCGCCCAGCTCCGGATGCCCTCCGGTGAGATTCGCAACGTCGACGTCCGCTGCCGGGCCACGGTCGGTGAGGTGGGCAACGCCGAACAGAACAACATCAACTGGGGCAAGGCTGGCCGGATGCGCTGGAAGGGGCGTCGGCCCACCGTCCGCGGTGTGGCGATGAACCCGGTTGACCACCCGCATGGTGGTGGCGAGGGCAAGACCTCCGGTGGCCGGCATCCGGTGAACCCGAAGGGCCGTCCCGAGGGTCGTACCCGCGCTACCCGTAAGTCGAGCGACGCGCTGATCGTCCGCCGTCGGAAGCAGAACAGGCGGCGGTGATCATGATTGTTCGCACCCGGTGCCAATCGACACACGACCATCGGTTCTGAGCAGGAAGGAGGAGACACGCCATGCCACGTAGCCTGAAGAAAGGCCCGTTCGTCGACGACCACCTGCTCAAGAAGGTGGACGTACAGAACGCCAAGGGCACGAAGAACGTCATCAAGACCTGGTCGCGGCGCTCGACGGTGATCCCGGACATGCTGGGGCACACCATCGCCGTCCACGACGGCCGCAAGCACGTCCCGGTGTTCATCACCGAGGGGATGGTCGGTCACAAGCTCGGTGAGTTCGCGCCGACCCGGACCTTCCGCGGCCACGTCAAGGAAGACCGGAGGTCACGCCGTGGCTGATGACCTCGTTGACGGGCTCACCCGGTCCGGCCTGGACGGAGCGAAGGCCTCAGCCCGCTACGTACGGGTATCGCCGACCAAGGCACGTCGGGTCGTCGACCTGATCCGTGGTCGCTCCGCTCGCGAAGCCCTTGACATCCTCCGCTTCGCCCCGCAGGCGGCCAGCGAGGACGTCTACAAGGTGGTCGCGAGCGCCGTGGCGAACGCCGAGCACAACCACGGCCTCGACCCGGTCACCCTCTGGGTGGGTGAGGCCTATGTCGACGAGGGCCCGACCCTCAAGCGCATCCGCCCGCGGGCGCAGGGGCGTGCCTACCGGATCCGGAAGCGGACCAGCCACATCACGGTCGTGGTGGAAAGCCGGAAGCCGGTTTCGGTGACCCGCGGCGCGCCAACCGGCGCATCGCAGACTGCAAGGAGGGCCCGGTAGTGGGGCAGAAGGTCAACCCGCACGGGTTCCGGCTCGGAATCACTTCGGAGTTCACTTCCCGCTGGTACGCCGACAAGCAGTACAAGGCGTACGTCGGCGAGGACGTGAAGATCCGTAAGATGATGTCCCGGGGTATGGAGCGTGCGGGAATCAGCCGGGTCGACATCGAGCGGACCCAGGGCCGGCTGCGGGTGGACATCCACACCGCTCGTCCCGGGATCGTCATCGGGCGTCGTGGCGCCGAGGCCGACCGCATCCGTGGCGACCTTGAGAAGCTGACCGGCAAGCAGGTCCAGCTCAACATCCTCGAGGTGAAGAACCCCGAGGTCGACGCCCAGCTCGTCGCGCAGGGCGTGGCGGAGCAGCTGTCCAGCCGGGTCAGCTTCCGGCGGGCGATGCGCAAGGCCATGCAGTCCGCGATGAAGGGCGGCGCAAAGGGCATCCGGGTGCAGTGTTCCGGGCGCCTCGGCGGTGCCGAGATGAGTCGCTCGGAGTTCTATCGCGAAGGCCGGGTGCCTCTGCACACGCTGCGGGCCGACATCGACTACGGGTTCTACGAGGCCCGGACCACCTTCGGCCGGATCGGTGTGAAGGTCTGGATCTACAAGGGCGACGTCGTGCAGAGCCGCGCGGAGCGGGAGGCGCAGGAGGCACTCCAGCGCCAGCACCGCCGGGAACGCCCGCGCCGTGGGCCACGGTCGGGTTCGTCGGGTACCACCACCGGTGGCACCGACGCCGGGCGTGCCGCCGCGCGGCAGGGTGAGCGGCGTGGCCGTGGCGGTGGCGGCGCTGGCGGTGGAGGTGGAGGTGGCGGCGGTAACGCTGGTAACGCTGGTAGCGGTGGTGACGCGACGGCTGCGGTTGGCGCTGACACCGCTCCCGCGCCGGCCGTGACGGCTCCGGCAGCTGAGGCGGCTGCCCCCGCGGCGCCGGTTTCAGCTCCGGTTCCGGCTCCGCTCGACGCCGCCGCGCCCGCTGCTGGGACGGCCCAGGAGACGGAGGGCTAGGACAATGCTGATTCCCCGTAAGGTCGCGCACCGCAAGCAGCACCATCCCGGTCGTGGCGGCGCGGCCAAGGGCGGCACCAAAATCGCGTTCGGTGAGTTCGGCATCCAGGCGCTGGAGTCCGCCTATGTGACGAACCGGCAGATCGAGTCGGCGCGTATCGCGATGACGCGCCACATCCGCCGTGGTGGCAAGGTCTGGATCAACATCTACCCGGACCGGCCGCTGACCAAGAAGCCGGCCGAGACCCGGATGGGTTCGGGCAAGGGCTCGCCAGAGTGGTGGATCGCCAACGTCAAGCCCGGGCGCATGATGTTCGAACTCTCGGGGGTGTCTGAGCCGGTCGCGCGGGAGGCGATGCGGCGTGCCATCCACAAGCTCCCGATGAAGTGCCGGTTCGTGACCCGCGAGGGAGGCGCGTGATGGCGACCGCGACCGCCGACGAGCTACGGACCCTGTCTGGGCAGGACCTGGTGGACAAGCTGCGCGAGGCCAAGGAGGAGCTCTTCAACCTCCGTTTTCAGGCGGCTACCGGCCAGCTTTCCAACAATCGCCGCCTGCGGGATGTCCGGCGTGACATCGCGCGTATCTACACGGTGCTCCGGGAGCGTGAACTCGGCCTCGCCGATGATCCGAACCTGGTCGGGACTGAAGTGCCCGGAGCGGTTGGCGGCGTTGAGCCGTTGCAGACAACGGCGGCGATACAGGTGGAACGGGCGTGAATGGGATGACAACGGACGGCACCCCGGCGACAGGAAACCCGCCGGTCACCGCGCGGGCGGCGACCGCTGGCCGCGGCTTCCGCAAGGTCCGCGAAGGCCTTGTGATCAGCGACAAGATGGCCAAGACAGTGGTGGTCGCGGTAGAGGACCGGGTTCAGCACCCGCTCTATGGCAAGACCATCAGGCGTACCAAGAAAGTCAAGGCACACGACGAGAACAGTACGACCGGCGTCGGTGACCGGGTCCTGCTGATGGAGACCCGCCCGCTGTCGGCGACCAAGCGCTGGCGTGTGGTCGAGGTTCTGGAGAAGGCCAAGTAGATCGACCAGCTGATTGTGTTCTACGGGCCGACGGCGGCGTGATCGTGGTTTTTCGCGCCGCCGGAGGACTCGGAAAGGTCTAGCGAGCCGGCCGCCGGCAGGCGGGCGCCGACGCAGTTCGGGAGCGGGAAGTGATCCAGCAGGAGTCGCGGCTTCGGGTCGCCGACAACACGGGTGCCAGGGAACTGCTGTGCATTCGGGTACTCGGTGGTTCGGGGCGTCGTTATGCCGGTATCGGCGACATCATCGTCGGGACCGTGAAGGACGCCCTGCCCGGGGCTGGCGTCAAGCGTGGTGACGTGGTCAAGGCGGTCGTCGTACGCACCACCAAGGAGCGCCGGCGTCCCGACGGCTCCTATATCCGGTTCGACGAGAACGCCGCCGTGCTCATCCGGGACGGTGGCGACCCCCGGGGTACACGCATCTTCGGACCGGTTGGTCGTGAGTTGCGTGACAAGAAGTTCATGAAGATTATTTCGCTGGCGCCGGAGGTGCTGTGACCGTGGCCAGAATGAAGATCAGAAAAGGCGACACGGTCCAGATCGTGACGGGTAAGGACCGTGGGCTCAAGGGGAAGGTCATCAGGGCTTTCCCCGCTGAGGACAAGGTGGTTGTCGAGGGCGCGAACAGGGTCGTCCGACACACCCGGGTGAACACCTCCGCTCGGGGCTCGCAGTCCGGCGGCATCGTCACCCAGGAAGCGCCCATCCACGTCAGCAACGTCATGATTGTCGATCCGTCCGACGGCCGTCCGACCAGGATCGGCTACCGCATCAACGATGACGGCACGAAGGTGCGGATCTCCCGTCGCACCGGCACCGAGCTGTAGATATGGCTAACGTAATCGCATCGATCGCGGACGGTGCCCGCACGGCGCCCGGCGGCGTTCTCGTCGGCTTGCGTGCCCTCCGGGCACGCGGCGCCTCCTGCGG
>NZ_CAKJTM010000010.1:102108-119135 GCF_917627345.1 Protofrankia sp. CiP3
TGGCCGGATCGCCGTGTGGGTCGCCGTCCGTTGGGCAGAGGCTGCAAGGAAACGAGAGATGACCACTAGCATCGAGTCCCGTCCGTTGCCACGGCTCAAGCTGCGGTATCGCGAAGAGATCGCGTCGGGCTTGCGCGAACAGTTCCACTACGCGAACGTGATGCAGATCCCGACCGTGGTCAAGGTCGTGGTCAACATGGGCGTTGGCGACGCAGCCCGGGACGCGAAGCTCATCGATGGCGCGCTGCGGGACCTCACGGCGATCACCGGCCAGAAGCCCGCCGTTCGCCGGGCGAAGAAGTCCATCGCGCAGTTCAAGCTGCGGGAGGGCATGCCTATCGGCGCGAAGGTGACCCTGCGTGGCGATCGGATGTGGGAGTTTCTGGACCGCCTTGTCTCGGTCGCGCTCCCGCGTATCCGTGACTTCCGCGGGCTGTCCCCGAAACAGTTCGATGGCTCGGGTAACTACACCTTCGGCGTGATCGAACAGTCAATCTTTCATGAGATCGACATAGACCGTATCGACCGGGTCCGGGGAATGGACATCACGGTCGTCACGACCGCCACGACCGATGACGAGGGCCGTGCGCTGTTGCGCGCGTTGGGCTTCCCTTTCCGGGAGAACTGACGGCCACCGGCGGTGTGACTGTGCTCCGTGAGCGCACCACCGGCGGCCAGAGAGAAGGCATGGCAGGCAGATGGCGAAGAAGGCACTGATTGAAAAGGCGATCCGCAAGCCGAAGTTCGGTGTGCGGGGCTACACCCGTTGCCAGCGCTGCGGCCGGCCGCGGTCGGTCTACCGGGCGTTCGGCCTGTGCCGGGTGTGCCTGCGGCAGATGGCGCACCGCGGCGAGCTTCCCGGGATCACCAAGAGCTCGTGGTAGTGAAAGATTTTCGCATTGTGGTCGGCTGCGGCGCGTTTGTTGCTCTTTTCGCGCCATCGGCGGCCAGCTGTTGGTAGCACGACCTACCGGTAGCGGGACGGGGCGCAGGACGTCCACGTCCGCCGGCGGCCGGCGCACACTACCCACCCGTTCGCGGCAGGCCCCGGCTCGACAGCTGCGGGGAACCGTCGCGAGGAAGGCTTCAGCCCCATGACGATGACAGATCCGATTGCGGACATGCTGACCCGTGTCCGTAATGCCAACCGTGCATACCACGATCAGGTGGTGATGCCGAACAGCAAGATCAAAACGCATATTGCGGAGATCCTCCAGCAGGAGGGTTACATCGCCGGATGGCATGTCGAGGAGCCACCGGACGGCGACGTCGGCGCGTCCCTCGTCGTGGAGCTGAAGTACGGCCCGAACCGGGAGCGCTCCATCGCCGGGGTGAAGCGCATCAGCAAGCCGGGCCTACGGGTCTACGCAAAGGCGACCAACCTGCCCAAGGTGCTCGGCGGTCTTGGTGTGGCGATCATTTCCACGTCATCGGGCCTGCTGACCGACAAACAGGCCAACAAGCGCAGGGTAGGCGGGGAAGTCCTCGCCTACGTCTGGTAAGGGGGCCGCGCGATGTCACGCATCGGACGCCTGCCGATCTCGGTGCCCAGCGGCGTGGATGTCTCCCTGGACGGCCCGGAGATCGTCGTCAAGGGCCCCAAGGGAACTCTCAGCCATTCCGTGGTGGAACCAATCACCGTCAGTGCGCAGGATGGTCAGCTGCTCGTCGTTCGTCCGGACGACGAACGCCGTTCCCGGGCGTTGCACGGCCTGACCCGGTCGCTGGTGGCGAACATGGTCACCGGAGTCACCACCGGATACTCGAAGACGCTTGAGATCGTTGGTGTCGGTTACCGCGTTCAGGCCAAGGGCTCGGATCTGGAGTTCGCGCTCGGCTTCAGTCACCCGGTCGCGGTGAAGGCGCCGGAGGGCATCCGGTTCGAGGTGCAGACACCGACGCGCTTTGTCGTCCACGGGATCGACAAGCAGCAGGTCGGCGAGGTGGCAGCCAAGATCCGTCGGCTCCGCAAGCCAGATCCGTACAAGGGCAAGGGTGTGCGGTATCAGGGCGAGGTCGTCCGCCGCAAGGTCGGCAAGTCCGGGAAGTAGGGGAACGGATCATGGCTGTCAGTGTCAGCGCCCAGCGGCGTTCGGCGAAGCTTCGCCGGCACGTGCGGATTCGCAAGAAGATCACGGGTACATCCGCCCGCCCGCGCCTCGTGGTCACCCGCTCGGCTCGTCACATCTACGCCCAGGTCATCGACGACATCGCCGGCCACACGCTCGTTTCGGCATCCACGCTGGACGCGTCGCTGCGCACTGCGGAGGGTGACAAGACCGCACAGGCGAAGGCTGTCGGGCAGCTTGTCGCCGAACGCGCCCGGCAAGCGGGAATAGGCGCCGTGGTGTTCGATCGTGGTGGTCGGACCTACCATGGCCGGATAGCCGCGCTCGCGGACGCCGCCAGGGAAGGCGGGCTCGAGTTCTGATGCCTTGCCGTAGGACGTGCGGAAGATCAACAGTGCCGCTGGGATTTCGGCCGCTGGCGGCGCGCGAACACTGTGATCGCGTCGCCTTTGGCCCTCTAAACAGGGAGATTTACTGATGCCAGGCCAGCAGCGCCGCGGAGGCGGCTCCGGCGGCTCTGACCGTCGGGAACGCCGCGACCGCCAGGGCGGCGGTCCGGCGCAGGACAAGAACGCCTACATCGAGCGAGTGGTCGCCATCAACCGGGTGGCGAAGGTCGTCAAGGGTGGTCGGCGGTTCAGCTTCACGGCTCTCGTCGTTGTCGGTGACGCGGACGGCACCGTCGGTGTGGGTTATGGCAAGGCCAAAGAGGTGCCGGCCGCCATCGCCAAGGGTGTGGAAGAAGCCAAGAAGCACTTCTTCAAGGTGCCGCGGATCGGCTCGACGATCCCGCACCCGATTCAGGGCGAGGCCGCGGCCGGAGTCGTGCTGCTCAAGCCGGCATCCCCGGGTACCGGTGTCATCGCGGGTGGACCGGTGCGCGCGGTGCTGGAGTGCGCGGGTGTTCACGATGTCCTGTCGAAGTCGCTGGGCTCGTCGAATCCCATCAACATCGTGCACGCCACCGTCTCGGCGCTGCGGGGCCTCATGCGTCCCGAGGAGATCGCGGCACGCCGCGGACTGCCGATCGAGGATGTCGCACCGCCTGCGATGCTGCGGGCGCGGGCGGCCGGGGTCGGTGTGTGATGGCTCGCCTGAAGATCACCCAGATTCGCTCCGGAATCGGTGGGACGCGCAATCAGCGGGAGACCCTGCGGACTCTTGGGCTTCGCCGGATCAGTGCCACCACTGTTCGCGATGACCGCCCGGAAGTACGCGGGATGATTGCGACTGTGACCCATCTCGTCAAGGTCGAGGAGGTGCATGAATGAGCAGCCTGACCAAGGCCTCCGAGCCGGGGACGGCTGACGCTGCCCGTGGTCGTGGTCTCAAGGTCCACCACCTCAGGCCCGCGGCGGGTGCGCACAAGGCCAAGACCCGTGTCGGCCGGGGTGAGGGCTCCAAGGGCAAGACCGCCGGTCGCGGTACGAAGGGCTCGAAGGCGCGCAAGCAGGTTCCGGCCCGTTTCGAGGGCGGCCAGATGCCGTTGCACATGCGCGTGCCCAAGCTCAAGGGGTTCAAGAACCGCTTCCGCAAGGAGTACCAGGTTGTGAATGTCGCCACTCTCGCCGAGCTGTTCCCAGCCGGTGGTGAGATCGGTGTGAACGATCTGGTGGGCGCCGGTGCGGTACGCCGTAACGCGCTCGTGAAGGTCCTGGGCGATGGGGAGATCGCAGTGGCGCTGAACGTGAGCGCTCACGCCTTCTCGACCACGGCCCGGGAGAAGATTCTTGCTGTCGGCGGCAGCGTCGTCGAGCTCTGAGGCACCGCTGCCGCCGGTTCAGACGGCAGCCGGGCACCCGGGCGGCGCGGGGCTGTTTTTCCCATCCGGCGCTGTGTTTCGCGCCGGATGCCCGGCATCCAGCGGCGTTCCCCGAGGATGGCCGGGATGATGATTTGGCCGTCATGTCCCCTGCCGCCGGAGACGGGTCTGCCGGGCGCTCTTCATTGTGCCGCCCGGCGTGACCGCCAGAATGATCGTTTCCGTATCGCTTGCGTCCGCGCGAAGGCTTTGCAAGGATAGATCAGCTCTGTTCCGAATACGCCAAAAAGTCATGAGCCATGTCTCCATGCCCCTGATCCCGGAGGCGGCCGACCGCTATGCCGACTCCGGGCCTGGCCGTGACCCAGGCGCGCTCGGCGTTGTCGTCGGTCCATGTCGGGACGAGTGGACCGTCTCTACTGTTACAGTCGGCACACCGCGCACCGCCGGTCCTATGTTCGGCCAGGACAGTCGTCCGCCGAGTGGGTTTGCCGTGACGATCAGCAGGAGGAGTCGTGCTCACCGCCTTCACACGGGCCTTCCGCACGCCTGACCTGCGTAAGAAGCTGCTCTTTACGTTCGGGATCATCGTTCTGTTCCGGATGGGTAGCGTGCTGCCATCGCCGGGGATCTCAACCGGCGCGATCAACCAGTGCCTGTCCTCCGCGAGCGCCGACAGCCGGAACGTCTACTCGTTGATCAACCTTTTCAGTGGGGGCGCTCTTCTTCAGCTCTCCATCTTCGCCCTGGGGATCATGCCGTACATCACGGCGAGCATCATCATCCAGTTGCTGGTCGTGGTCATTCCGCGCCTCGAGCAGCTGAAGAAGGAAGGCGCCTCCGGCGAGCAGAAGCTCACGCAGTACACCCGTTATCTGACCATCTCCCTGGGGGTTCTGCAGGCGACGGGTATCGTCGCGCTCGCCCGCAGTGGCAACCTCTTCCCCGGTTGTTCCGCGCCGATCATCCCCGACACCAGCCTCTTCCGTATCGCGGTCATCGTTATCACCATGACCGCGGGAACCGCTGTGATCATGTGGCTCGGTGAGTTGATCACTGCTCGTGGTGTTGGTAACGGCATGTCACTGTTGATTTTCACCTCGATCGCGGCCGCGCTGCCGTCTCAGGGGACCCGGATCCTCCAGGTCGCCGGCGGCGTCGTCTTCACCCTCATCTGTCTGCTGGGCCTGGCGATCGTGGTGTTCGTGGTGTTCGTGGAGCAGTCGCAGCGGCGGATCCCGGTGCAGTATGCCAAGCGGCTGATCGGCCGCAGGATGTACGGCGGCACCTCGACCTATCTGCCGATCAAGGTGAACCAGGCGGGGGTTATTCCTGTGATCTTCGCCTCGTCCCTGCTCCAGCTTCCCCAGCTACTCGGGCAGGTCTGGAGTAACAAGACCTTCCAGGATTTTGAGCAGCGCTACCTGGCGCGGGGTGACCACCCGCTGTATCTGATTATCTATGCCGGACTGATCATTTTCTTCACCTACTTCTATGTGGCCATCACTTTCAACCCGACCGAGGTGGCGGACAACATGAAGAAGTACGGCGGTTTCATCCCTGGGATCAGGCCCGGCCGTCCGACCGCTGAGTATCTCGACCGGGTGCTGTCGCGGATCACTCTCCCGGGCTCGCTCTTCCTTGGCGTCATCACGGTCCTGCCACTTGCGCTGCTGAATCTCACCAAACAGCAGCCGTTCCCCTTCGCCGGCACTTCGGTACTGATCATTGTGGGGGTGGGGCTGGAAACCGTGAAACAGATCGAGAGCCAGCTCATGCTCCGCAACTACGAAGGTTTTCTGCGGTAGTGCGCCTCGTACTGGTCGGACCACCGGGCGCTGGTAAGGGCACCCAGGCCGCCTTCATCGCCCAGGCACGGTTGATCCCCAAGATCTCGACGGGAGACATCTTCCGGGCGAACGTCCGGGAGGGCACCGAACTCGGGGTGCTCGCGAAGCAGTTCATGGATGCCGGCGACCTTGTGCCCGATGAGATCACTATCGGGATGGTTCGTAACAGGCTGGCCGAGGAGGACGCGGCCAAGGGTTTCCTCCTCGACGGGTTCCCGCGTAACGTCCCCCAGGCCGAGGTCCTGGGGCAGCTGCTCGAGGGCATGGGAACGCGCTTGGACGTCGTTCTGGAACTCGTCGTCGACGACGATGAGGTGGTGCGGCGCCTGTCCGGGCGGCGGACCTGCCGTAACTGCGGGCACATCTGGCACGTGGACTTCGATCCTCCCGCGGTGGAGGGCATCTGCGATCGGTGCGCTGGTGAGCTGTTCCAGCGTGACGACGACCGCTCTGAGACGGTGCGCCACCGGTTGGAGGTGTATGCCGAGCAGACTTCGCCCCTGGTCGCCTACTACGCCGCGAAAGGCCTGCTGATCGGTCTTGACGCCACCGGGCCGGTGGACAACGTCACTGATCGTGCCCTTGACGCCCTGCGTCACTATGCAAGTTAGAGCGCCCGGCAATAGAGGAGTGGATCAAGGAGCGGGGCTGGGGTGCGTACATCGCAAGGCGGCGGAGGGAGCCACCCTGGTATTGGGTGGTGACCGACGACAACACAGCGAGGTGCGTGCCCCAGCCCCACGACGCCGCGTCCCTATTGCCGATCGCTCTTAGCGCGCCCCTGTTGCCAGGTGATCTCAGGGTGCGGCGTCACGCTGGCTCGTAGGCGGCGCGGCGCCGTCTCGACGGGCAGACTTGGGCGGGCGGCCACACAGTGGGGCCGCGGGTTTGGCTCCTCGTGGCGGAAGGTGGCACGACCAGCAATTTTCCGTCACCGGAGCCCATGAGGGACGCAGGGTGACAGGGTTACCAGAGACACCAGCCGAAGGATTCGCGATCATGATCTCTTCGCGTTTCTGGAGGCCTCAGGCGGACTAGGGATACGGACCGGGGCGACGAGCGTGGCGCGACGAGAGCATGTCCAGATCAAGACCGAAGGCGAGATCGCGAAGATGCGGGTGGCGGGGCTTGTCGTCGCGCGCACCCTGGAGAAGCTGCGTGCGGCCGTCGAACCGGGCATCAGTACCGCTGATCTTGATGCCATCGCCGAGGGCGCGATTCGGGCTGAGGGCGCCATTCCCTCCTTCAAGGGATACCAGGGTTTTCCGGCGACGATCTGCGCATCCGTCAACAACGAGGTCGTGCATGCCATCCCACGGCGTAAGCGGGTACTGCGTGAGGGAGATCTCATCTCCATCGACTGTGGCGCGATCGTGAACGGCTGGCATGGTGACGCCGCGATCACGGTACCGGTCGGCGCGGTCTCGCGCGACATCCTGGACATGACCGAAGCATGTGAGCAGGCGCTGTGGCGGGGTCTGGCGGCGGCGCAGCTCGGGGGCAAGCTCACGGATATCTCGGCGGCGGTGGAGCGTTACGTCCGGCCACTCGGATACGGCATCGTGGACCACTACGGTGGGCATGGGATCGGAACCGAGATGCACCAGCCACCACACATCCTCAACTACGGGCGACCTGGTCGCGGCATCCGGCTGGTTGAAGGGGTCGCGCTGGCGATCGAGCCAATGATCACCATTGGCCGACCGGATACCGCGGTACTCGGCGACGACTGGACGGTGGTCACCACCGACGGCTCGTTTGCGGCCCACACGGAACACACGGTCGCGGTCACTCCGCGGGGTCCCTGGGTGCTGACGGCTCTGGACGGCGGCGCCGCGAAGTTCGCCGAGCTCGGTGTTGCCTGCGGTCAGCCGGCCCAGACCTCCGTTGCCTGATCTCCGTCGTGGATGGCCGCTGATCCGGCTCCGTGGCCGCGTGATGGAGCCAGGTTGGCTCTTGACGGATGGGCAACGTACACTTAGAGGCCGGCGGTTAGTGGGCGTTCGCCTGTGTCCACCGTCGGACACCCGAGGGTAGGACAGCGGAGGACATGCCGAAGAAGGACGGGGCCATCGAGATCGAAGGCCGAGTTGTGGAGCCGCTCCCGAACGCGATGTTCCGGGTAGAGCTCCAGAACGGTCATCGAGTTCTCGCCCACATCAGTGGCAAGATGCGTCAGCACTACATCCGAATCCTTCCGGAGGACCGGGTGGTCGTCGAGCTTTCCCCGTACGACCTGTCCCGGGGTCGGATCGTCTACCGCTACAAGTAAACTCGCCTGGCCGATGGCGATGCGGTCGCTGTTCAGACTGCTCGCCGGAGGCCGAGGGCTCCCAGTCATCCGCACGCGCGCCCCAGCGGCTGCGCAAGGAGGTTCGTGCAGCCGTGAAGGTTAAGCCGAGCGTCAAGAAGATCTGCGACAAGTGCAAAGTGATCCGTCGTCATGGCCGAGTAATGGTCATCTGTGACAATCTGCGCCACAAGCAGCGGCAGGGCTGACGCCTTGGCCCGCTGGCCGGGGAGCGATCTTTCCCGGCGGTGGAGGCGCTGGACGGGTTCGCCAAAGCGTCACCGTGCCGCGTGTCAAGCGGCACTCACCCCCGGTCGGAGGCCGGGGCCCGGCTCGACGGACAGCGTGCCGTCACGGGATGGGGGCGCTCAAGACCTCCGTACAGGAAGGAAATACCTGGTATGGCACGCCTTTCAGGCGTAGACCTCCCGCGGGAGAAGCGGATCGAGGTCGCTCTCACCTACATCTTCGGGATCGGCCGGAGCCGATCGCTGGAGACTCTCGCCGCCACCGGGGTCAATCCGGACACGCGCGTCCGTGATCTTGCTGACGAGGAGGTCGTCAGGCTGCGGGAGTGGATCGACGCGAATTACCGGGTCGAGGGTGACCTGCACCGGGAGGTGCGTCAGGACATCCGCCGGAAGATGGAAATCGGTTGCTACCAGGGCCTGCGGCACCGGCGGAACCTTCCCGTCCACGGGCAGCGGACCCACACCAACGCGCGTACCCGTAAGGGTCCACGCCGCGCCATCGCCGGCAAGAAGAAGGCCGGTAAGAAGTAGTCAGTGACTTCCGGTCGGTGTGACCGCTGTTGGGCACCGCCACCAGGCACTGACCGACGACCTCGCAAACGGAGACCACGAGCACATATGCCGCCAAAGACGCGTGCCGCCGGGATCAAGAAGGTCCGGCGCAAGGAGAAGAAGAACGTCGCGCACGGCCACGCCCACATCAAGAGCACCTTCAACAACACGATCGTGTCGATCACGGACCCCAGCGGAAATGTGATCTCCTGGGCAAGCGCCGGACACGTCGGTTTCAAGGGCTCCCGTAAGTCGACTCCGTTCGCCGCGCAGATGGCGGCGGAGAACGCCGCCCGCAAGGCGCAGGAACACGGGATGCGCAAGGTGGACGTTTTTGTCAAGGGTCCGGGTTCGGGCCGGGAGACGGCGATCCGCTCCCTGCAGGCGGCCGGTCTCGAGGTCGGCGCCATCCAGGACGTGACCCCCACGCCTCACAACGGCTGCCGGCCGCCCAAGCGACGTAGGGTCTGACGGCACATCACGGCCTCCGGTCGCGCGAAGAAAACCATGGTCGCGCCGTCCCCGGTCGCAAAGGAGAGAAGGACAAGCATGGCCCGCTACACCGGCGCGGACTGCAAGCGGTGCCGCCGTGAGAAGACGAAGCTGTTCCTGAAGGGCAGCAAGTGCGAGTCGCCCAAGTGCCCGATCGAGATCCGGCCGTATCCTCCGGGTGAGCATGGCCGCGGTCGCACCAAGGACTCCGAGTACCTGCTGCAGAAGCGTGAGAAGCAGAAGTGCGCGCGTATCTACGGGGTGCTCGAGAAGCAGTTCCGTGGCTACTACGACGAGGCGAACCGTCGTACCGGCAAGACCGGCGACGAGCTGCTGAAGATTCTTGAGTCGAGGCTTGACAATGTCGTCTACCGGGCTGGTTTCGCACCGTCCCGGGACGCTGCCCGCCAGGCTGTGCGGCACGGTCACATCGTGGTGAACGGTGGCAAGGTCGACATCCCGAGTTATCGGGTCAGCGAGAACGACATCGTCGAGATCGCGCCCAAGGCGCGTGAACTGACCCCCTTCATCATCGCCCGGGAGACGGCCGGCCAGCGCACCGTCCCTGCCTGGCTGGAGGTCATCCCGAGCCAGCTCCGGGTGCTGGTTCACTCGTTGCCGGCTCGCCAGGTGATCGACACTCAGGTCCAGGAGCAGCTGATCGTTGAGCTGTACTCCAAGTAGCCTGAAGTTCCGAGTAACGTAAACTTCGACTTTCCTGAAGCTCTCTCGGACCTGTCACCGGAGTTCCCGCCGCGCCTCGATGTGCCGCGGGAGCCCCGGCCGTGGGAGTGACGGGGTGGCTCGGGGATGTCGGACCGGCTGCGATCGTGCTGCCTTCAGCTCGGTCCGTGCCAGAATCGAAGCAGGTATCACGTGGGTGGGGCGGACGGAGGCCCCGCCCATGGGCTCCGTCTGGAGCCGAAGCCGCGGCGTCATATGGCGGTCGCCGCGTTGGGAAGGATGTTAACGATGCTCATTGCACAGCGTCCGACGCTGGCCGAGGAGCCGATCTCCGAGTTCCGCTCCCGGTTTGTCATCGAACCGCTTGAGCCGGGGTTCGGCTACACCCTCGGCAACTCGCTTCGCCGCACTTTGCTGTCCTCTATCCCCGGTGCGGCGGTGACCAGCATCCGTATCGATGGGGTGCTGCACGAATTCTCCACGGTTCCAGGCGTGAAAGAGGACGTCACCGACCTGATCCTGAACCTCAAGGAACTGGTCGTCAGCTCTGAGAACGACGACCCGACCGTGATGTACCTGCGCAAGCAAGGCCCAGGGGTGGTCACGGCGGCGGACATCGCGCCGCCGACCGGTGTCGAGGTGCACAGCTTGGACCTGCAGCTGGCGACTCTCAACGAAAAGGGCAAGCTCGAGATCGAGCTGACCGTCGAGCGAGGGCGTGGCTATGTCAGCGCCACCCAGAACAAGCAGGCGGGCCAGGAGATCGGCCGGATCCCGGTTGACTCGATCTACTCTCCGGTCCTCAAGGTCACCTACAAGGTCGAGGCGACCCGTGTCGAGCAGCGGACCGACTTCGACCGACTGATCGTGGATGTCGAGACCAAGCAGTCGATCTCCCCGCGGGACGCGATGGCCAGCGCGGGCAAGACACTGGTCGGTCTGTTCGGTCTTGCGCAGGAGCTGAACGCCGAGGCGGAGGGCGTTGACATCGGTCCGTCCGCCGCGGACGCGGCCCTGGCCGCGGACCTGGCACTGCCGATCGAGGAGATGGATCTGACGGTCCGCTCCTACAACTGCCTCAAGCGTGAGGGCATCCACACGATCGGCGAACTGGTCTCCCGCAGTGAGGCGGACCTGCTCGACATCCGCAACTTCGGCCAGAAGTCGATCGACGAAGTCAAGACGAAGCTCGCCGGGATGGGTCTGCAGCTGAAGGATTCCCCACCCGGATTCGACCCGCGGCAGGCCGTGGACACCTACGGTACCGACACCTATCACACGTCGTTCAGCGACGCGGCTGACGACGGCGCGGAGTTTGTCGAGACCGAGCAGTACTAGACATTTATTGATCTTCGCTTTGTTCGATCGCTGAAACCAGGTACCCGGCTCGGCGCGAAGCGGCGGGCCGGGGCGTGGCAGGCGTCCTGAGTGGCGGCCCACCGCGGATCTCGGGGGTCGGATGATCGCGGCGAGGCGCGGTTGTATCTTGTTGGAGCGCGGTCGCCGAAAGGAACGAGGAGCACTGTCATGCCCACGCCTACCAAGGGCCCCCGGCTCGGTGGCAGTCCCGCACACGAGCGGCTGTTGCTGGCCAACCTCGCCACCGCGCTGTTCGAGCACGGCGGCATCACCACGACCGAGACCAAGGCCAAGCGCCTTCGCCCGTACGCCGAGCGGCTGGTGACCTTTGCCAAGCGCGGCGATCTGGACTCGCGCCGCCGCGTGCTGCGAGTGGTTCGCGACAAGTCCGTCGTGCACGTACTGTTCACCGAGATCGGTCCACGTTATGCCAACCGTGACGGCGGTTACACCCGCATCGTGAAGTTGGGGCCACGCAAGGGTGACAACGCACCGTTGGCGCGTATCGAGCTCGTCGAGGCCATGACCGTCGCTCAGGAGGCGGTGAGCGAGGCCGAGCGGGCCCGCGGCAGCCGCTTCATCCCCCGGCGGCGACCGACCGGCGCGACCGCGGAGGCCGCCGCGGATCTCGCGAAGGAGTCGCCGACCGCGGCTGCGGTGGCCGCCGAGGCCGCCGAGGCCGCCGTCGAGCAGGTGGAGGCCATCGCGAGCGATGACGACGCGGCTGTCAGCGACGCGGCTGTCAATGGCGGGGCCGTCGATGACGAGCCCGGCACGCCCAGGACCGAGTAGCGACTCTCGGGACCGCTGGGTGCGCGATAAAGGCCGTATCGTGTGCCCGGCCGTCCGCTGTGTCCGTAGGACGCCCGTTTTGCGTGAGCCCACCATCCATTAGAGGATGGTGGGCTTCGTGTTTCGTATCACAGCATGATCCTGGTGATTCCCGATGTCCTCCCCACCACTTCGCATCCGGCGGGACGATGTGATCCAATATGTGATCCGGAAATGTCCGGCCGGAATCGTCGGGGCGCCGTGAAAGCCTCCGACGGCCTGCAGCGCCTGCGCCTCGACCTGGCCTACGACGGGACGTTGTTCGCGGGCTGGGCGCGTCAGCCCGGACGGCGGACTGTGCAGGGTGACGTGGAGGATGCCCTGATGCGGGTGACGCGGTTGCCCGCGGTCCGGCTCACGGTTGCTGGGCGTACCGACGCGGGTGTCCATGCGCGCGGCCAGGTGGCCCACGTTGACATCCCGGATGATGTCCCGCTTGGCGGGCTCGCCCGCAGGCTCAACGGCGTACTGGACCGATCCGTGCGGATCACAGGTCTGGCACCGGCGTCGCGGGGGTTCGATGCCCGCTTCTCGGCGTTATCACGACGCTACGCCTATCGGATCGGGGACGCGCCGTACGGCGTCGACCCGCTGCGCCGGCACGACACGTTGGCCTGGCCGCGTCCGCTGGACGCCGAGCGGATGCGGCACGCCGCCATCCCGCTGCTGGGTGAGCACGACTTCGGCGCGTTCTGCCGGCGGCGGGAGGGCGCGACCACAGTGCGGACGCTGCTGCGTCTCGACGTGGCGCGGGTCCACGACGGAGTGGTGACGGCGGACGTGGAGGCGGACGCCTTCTGCCACTCGATGGTCAGGGCACTGGTGGGGGCGCTGCTCGCGGTGGGGGAGGGACGCCGTCCCCGGGAGTGGGTCGCGCGGGTTCTCGTGCGGGGTGTCCGCGACTCGGCGGTGACCGTGGTCGCGCCGCACGGCCTCACCCTTGTCGAGGTGCGCTACCCTCCCGATACCGATCTTGCCGCACGCGCGGCGGTGACCCGTGCCGTGCGGGTTCCCACCACGTCGTCAGGCTGACCGCTCGGTTGCCGGTTGCCGGTCACCGTGGTCCGTGACCGGTGAGAGTGCGTCGAGAGATTGGCTCGCTGGCGAGTACCGCAAGATCCCGGCGGGCGGCACCCAGCGCCGGATCGCTGCTGGCTCCCTGGCTACCGTCGGTGTAGGCGAGCTGAAGAACGATCAGATAATGGCCGCTGACTGGCGCGGTCCGCCAGGAATTGTCGCCCGTCGGGTTCGTGACCAGCGCGCCTGGCAGCGCCTCCGGCGGCACGGCCAGGGCTGTTATGCCGCCTCTCCCAGCGATGATCAGGTTTGCCGCGTTCTGGGCGGTGCTCGTCTCATCCACAGCGAGGACGGACACCGCCCCCAGTACCCGGCGCCCGGATGCATCCGGTCCGCCCAGGTACACCGCGTGGACGAGCTGGCGGCAGCGGTCACCGGACAACGCGGTGGTGAGCTCGCCGGTGAGCCCCGGGCAGCCGGACTCCAGCCGGTAGGCGAGGCGCTGGTAGGAGCGAAGATCGAAAGTGCTGCTCTCGGCGTTGAAGAACTCGTTGACTGTGATCGGATCGGCATCCGTCCGCACGCTGTCGATGACACCGGGGCCGACCGCTTCCGGGCTCGGCGCCGCCACCCGCGCGGCGTGTTGGTTGTTGTCGCGGCTGTCATGTTTTGCCACGACGGTGACCGAGGCGATCACCAGCGCCGCCACGGCGCTCGCCATCGTGATCAGCCTGATGATGTAGCCCCGGGTCACGGGCGGAACAGCGGGCGCAACAGCGGGCGGGTCGTGGCGCGCGTGATCCGGTGCGGCCGGCGCTATGCCGTCAGTCGCCGTGACCGATTCGACCGGCGGCGACGATTCGGCCGGCGCCGCTCCAGCACGGTCATCGGGAGGCGGCGCGAGCGCGCTCTCCACGGGAATCGGTTCCGCGTCGCCCACGTTCAGGTCGCTCGGTCCCGGATCGTCCAGCCCTGGAAGGGCAGCGCCCGCGTCAGGCGTCCACGCGGGTCTCCTGATCGACGGCGGCAATCCGTACAGCGGGCCGAACAGCGGGTCATCCATGGCCGGGAGCCACGGATCGGCGGCATGCCCGAAGGAGTCCCCCGAAACGCCGGGTGAGCGCTCTGGCGGTTTTTCGTCCACCTCCCGCAGACTACGGTGTGCCTGGTAGATCTTCACGGATGCCGATGAGCCTGGCGACCTCGCCGACCGTCGGCGTCATTCGCCTGGTAACCTTAAGGACCAGCCGGCCAAGGGTGATGTGATCATGGTTTTCACGTCATCGGCGGCCTGGAGGGGCCTGAGCTTCCTGGCGGGTTGTGAGAGCTACACGCCAAGCTGTGTGAGCGGCCCAAAGGCACAATGAGATGCATCCGCTGACAAAGAAAAGGCAGACCTGTGCGCACGTACCAGCCCAAGCCCACGGACGTCCAGCAGGCCTGGCATGTCATCGATGCCACGGACGTGGTGCTCGGCAGGCTGGCCAGCCAGGCCGCTCAGCTGCTGCGCGGCAAGCACAAGCCGACATTCGCGCCGCACATCGACACCGGTGACTTTGTCATCATCGTGAACGCGGGCAAGGTTGCCCTGAGCGGTAACAAGCGGGAGCAGGCCCAGTACCACCGCCACTCCGGCTATCCTGGCGGCCTGCGTAGCACCCCCTATGGGTCACTGCTCGACACGCGGCCCCAGCTCATCGTCGAGAAGGCCATCAAGGGCATGCTGCCGAAGAACAAGCTCGGCAGGGCGCAGGGGACCAAGCTCAAGGTCTATGCCGGGTCGACCCATCCCCACCAGGCTCAGCAGCCCCACCCATTCGCAATCACCCAGGTCGCGCAGTAAGAGCGACCGGCAGGAGGGGACGCGGCATCGCGAGGTTGAGCACACGCCTCGTGTCGTTGCCGTCGGTCGCCATCCAAGGCCAGGGTGACTCCCTCCGCCGCCTCGTGATACACGTACCTCAATCCCGCTCCTTGATCCACGCCCCTATTGCCGGGCGCTCTAAGCCGCGGGCCATCTGACCAGGAAGGGACAGACGACGTGGCTGTCGTGACCGACGCCCAGGGCAACCCTCGCGCCACCGGTCGGCGCAAGGAGGCTGTTGTCCGGGTACGCCTCCTGCCGGGCACCGGCAAGTGGACCCTCAACGGGCGCTCCCTGGAGGAGTATTTCCCTAACAAGGTCCACCAGCAGCTTGTCAACGAGCCGCTCAAGGCGCTGGACCGAACCGAGTCCTATGATGTGGCGGCGCGGCTGCATGGCGGCGGTGTTTCCGGCCAGGCGGGCGCTCTTCGGCTTGCGCTCGCGCGGGCGCTGACTCTCGCGGAGGAGGAATCTCGCCCGATTCTGAAGAAGGCGGGCTTCCTGACGCGTGACGCGCGGGTCAAGGAACGCAAGAAGTACGGCCTCAAGAAGGCCCGGAAGGCACCCCAGTACAGCAAGCGCTGACGCGTTGGCTTCGCGGGATCTTGCAGTGGCGAGGCTCTTCGGTACGGATGGTGTGCGCGGGGTCGCCAATGCCGACCTCACCGCCGAGCTGGCGTTGGCATTGTCGGCCGCAGCCGTCGGGGTGCTCGCTGAGCATCATGCCGCCGGCCGCGGGCATCCGACTGTGGTCGTGGGCCGCGACACGCGGCCATCCGGGGAGTTCCTGGAAGCCGCCGTCGTCGCTGGTCTTGCGTCGGCTGGCGCGGACGTCCTGCGGATCGGTGTCGTGCCCACACCGGCGGTGGCGCACGCGGTGATCGGCGCGGGCGCGGCCCTCGGGGTGATGCTCTCGGCGAGCCACAACCCCATGCCGGACAACGGCATCAAGCTGTTCGCGGCCGGGGGCTACAAACTCCCGGACGAGATCGAGGACGAGATCGCCGGCCGTCTCGCCACCCCCGCGTCGGACCGTCCCACCGGGGCGGCGATCGGGCGGGTCCGCGACGATACGGCACTTGTGGAGAGCTACACGGACTTTCTGCTGGCGACTGTTCCCGCCCCGCTGACCGGTCTTCGGGTCGTGGTCGACTGTGCGCAGGGAGCCGCGTCGGTGTTGGCGCCACACGTGTTGCGTGCCGCTGGTGCTGACGTGATTCCCCTGCATGCGGACGGGGACGGCATCCGGATCAACGACGGCTGCGGCGCGACCCAGCTGGACTCCCTGCGGGCCGCCGTGCTTGCGCACGGTGCCGACGCCGGTATCGCGCATGACGGGGACGCTGATCGCTGCCTCGCCGTCGACGCCAATGGCGAGGTCGTCGACGGCGATCAGATCCTTGCGCTGTGCGCACTTGCGCTGCGTGAACGCGGTGATCTTGTCGACGACACTGTCGTGGTGACGGTGATGTCCAACCTCGGCCTGCATCATGCGATGCGGGACGCCGGTATCAACGTGATCGCGACACCCGTCGGTGACCGCTACGTACTGGAGGCCATGCGCGAGCGGGCATTGTCCCTCGGCGGGGAGCAGAGCGGGCACGTCGTCTTTCTCGGGCACGCGACGACCGGGGACGGCTTGCTCACGGCGTTGCAGGTGTTGGGCCGGATGGCCGAGACCGACCGCCCACTGGCGGAGCTGGCGAAGGTCATGACAAGGCTGCCACAGGTGCTGGTGAACGTCCGGGGCGTCGACCGCTCCAAGGTTTCCACATCACCGGCACTTGCCGCGGCCGTGGCGGCCGCAGAGGCCGAGCTGGGCGATGAAGGCCGGGTGCTGTTGCGTTCGTCAGGCACGGAGCCGCTGGTGCGGGTCATGGTGGAGGCTCCGAGCACCGCCCAGGCGACAGCGATCGCCGCTCGCCTGTCCGCGGTCGTCGAGAGCGCCCTCGCGTAGGGCGTCCGGCACCAGGGGACGCGGCGTCGCGGGGCTGGGGCGCGCCTTA
>NZ_CAKJTM010000010.1:119396-121373 GCF_917627345.1 Protofrankia sp. CiP3
AGCTGTTCGACGCGCACCCCAAACACTTCTGGTGCTCCCTCGCTCATCCCTCGGTTGCGTACCCTGACCGCATGTGCGGGATCATCGGGTATATCGGCGGACGGTCAGCGCTGGATGTCGCTCTTGCCGGACTGCGCCGGCTGGAGTATCGAGGCTACGACTCGGCGGGTGTCGCGGTCGTTGCGAACGGGCGGCTGTATACCCTGCGTAAGGCGGGCAAGCTAGCCAATCTGGAAAAGGCGCTGAGTGAGGCGGATGCGCCTGCGCCCGGAACCGTCGGCATCGGCCATACCCGGTGGGCAACTCACGGCGGGCCGACGGACGGCAACGCGCACCCGCACTCCGACTGCACGGGTGCCATCGCTGTCATCCACAATGGGATCATCGAGAACTTCGCGGCTCTGCGGGCGGGCCTGGAGAGCCGCGGGCATGAGCTGACCAGCGAGACCGACACGGAGGTGGTCGCGCACCTGCTGGAGATCGAGCTCGCCGCGGCAGCCGCCGGTGGCGGCGGGGCGGGAGCGGCCGGCACGAGCCCGCTCAGCGAGGCGCTGCGGCGGGTGTGCGGCCGGCTGGAGGGCGCCTTCACCCTCGTCGCCGTGCACCGCGACCATCCCGACGTGCTGGTGGGTGCCCGCCGCAACAGTCCG
This sequence comes from Protofrankia sp. CiP3, assembly GCF_917627345.1. Classification (NCBI taxonomy): domain Bacteria; kingdom Bacillati; phylum Actinomycetota; class Actinomycetes; order Frankiales; family Frankiaceae; genus Protofrankia; species Protofrankia sp. CiP3. The sequence continues at coordinate 120,047 of NZ_CAKJTM010000010.1, forward strand.
CTGGTCGTCGGTCTGGGTGCGGGCGAGACCTTTCTGGCGAGCGATGTCGCGGCGTTCATCGCGCACACCCGCGACGCGCTGGAGATCGGCCAGGACCAGGTGGTCGAGGCCCGTCGCGACGGGGTGACGGTCACGGACTTCGCCGGCAGCCTGGTTGAGGGACGTCCGTACCACGTCGACTGGGATGCCAGCGCCGCGGAGAAGGGCGGCTTCCCCTACTTCATGCTCAAGGAGATAAGCGAGCAGCCAACCGCGCTCGCGGACACGCTGCGTGGGCGGTTGTCGAATGCCGGCGAGATCGTCCTGGACGAGGAGCGTCTTTCCACCCAGGACTTCCGTGACGTCGACAAGGTCTTCATCGTTGCCTGCGGCACGGCCTATCATGCCGGGCTGATCGCCAAGTACGCCGTCGAGCACTGGACGCGCCTGCCGTGCGAGGTCGAGATGGCATCGGAGTTCCGCTACCGCGACCCGGTTCTCGACCGTTCCACCTTGGTGATCGCCATCAGCCAGAGCGGTGAGACGCTGGACACCCTGATGGCGGTCAAGCACGCGCGGGAGCAGAAGGCCAGAGTGCTGGCGATCTGCAACACGAACGGGTCGACGATCCCGCGGGAGTCCGACGCCGTGCTCTACACCCGCTGCGGCCCGGAGGTCGGGGTGGCGTCGACGAAGACCTTCCTCGGCCAGGTCGCCGCGTGTCTGCTGGTCGGCCTGTACCTGGCGCAGGTCCGCGGGGTGCTCTACGGCGACGAGGTCGCGCGGTACGTCGAGAAGCTGCAGACCACCCCGCGGCTCGTGCGCGAGACCCTCACCACGGTCGAGCCGATAAGGGCGCTTGCCCGCACGCTGGTTGACGCCAAGGCGGTGCTGTTCCTAGGTCGCCATGTTGGCTACCCGGTGGCCCTGGAGGGGGCGCTGAAGCTCAAGGAGCTCGCCTACATGCACGCTGAGGGCTTCCCAGCCGGCGAGTTGAAGCACGGGCCGATCGCGCTCATCGAACCGGGTCTGCCGGTAGTGATCGTGGTGCCGTCTCCGCGAGGCCGGTCACACCTCCATGGGAAGATTGTTTCCAACATCCAGGAGGTGCGGGCCCGGGGCGCCCGGACCATCGTGATTGCCGAGGAGGGTGACACCGGCGTCGAGCCCTACGCGGAGCATCTGATCCGGGTGCCGGAAACGCCGACCTTGTTCGCTCCGCTGGTGACAACCCTGCCGCTGCAGGTCTTCGCGTGCGAACTGGCGCTCGCCCGCGGCCTCGACGTCGACCAGCCGCGCAACCTCGCCAAGTCGGTCACGGTCGAATAGCCCGTCAACAGCTCGGCTT
>NZ_CAKJTM010000011.1:0-510 GCF_917627345.1 Protofrankia sp. CiP3
GTGCTGGCGCCGCTGTCCGCGTTCCTCGGGGAACCCGGCGCGGCGCCCGCGCAGACCAGCTGGGGCCTTCCGTTACCCGCTGCGGTCCTGGCCCGGCTGCGCTGCGACGCTGAGATCACCCGGGTTCTGCTCGGCCCTGCCGGGGTGCCGTTGGATGTGGGTCGCAGCCAGCGGGTCGTGCCCCCCGGCCTGCGCCGGGCGCTGGCCGTCCGGGACCGCTGTTGTTCCTTCCCGGGCTGTGACCGGCCGTCGGGCTGGTGCGAAGCCCACCACGTGATCGAATGGTCACAGGGGGGTCGTACCGCCCTGGACAACCTCACGCTGGTATGCGGCCGGCATCACCGCCTGTCACATCATAGCGACTGGGAGATCCAGTTCGGTGGCGACGGCATCCCCGAATGGATCCCACCGGGATGGATCGACCCGGCTCGGACCCCCCGGCGCAACCCCTTCCGCCGCACGATCCACGACACGTGGGGCGGCCACGGGAAACGGGACGGCCCCGGAGAA
>NZ_CAKJTM010000011.1:1209-74006 GCF_917627345.1 Protofrankia sp. CiP3
GATCCCTTCAGAGGCACTCTCGGCAGCAAATCGTAACAGAATAGGCGCAATTTGTGACCTCTGGGACATAAGGCTGCTGGACGCACGCCCCGGGTGCCTACGGTGGCGAAAAATCTCCGCGCCCGGCACTCAGCTTCTCCGGCCGGCGCTCAGCTGCCGCGGTAGGTCGAGAAGCCGAACGGTGCGAACACCAGCGGCACGTGGTGATGCCGCGCCGGATCGGTGACAACAAAAGTGATCACGACCTCCGGGAAAAACGTCGAGCGGGACGCGGTGTCGAACACCAGACGCCATGCTCCAGGCCCGTCCAGAGGGAGATCCCGCACCCGTCCGTCCTCGTCAGTCACCGCGGATGTGACCAGCCGCCACCCGCGGGCGTCGCCGTCGAAGCCGACAATCATCCGTTCCAGTCCAACTGGCACGCCGCCGGCCGGGACCCCGGCGGCGGCGTCGAGCACATGCGTGGAAAGGCTCACCCAGGCATCATGCCCGGGCACGGGGCAACCGGACGGTTACGAACCGCTGATCAGCCGTTGTAGCCGCAACGCGGTGATCTCGGCCTGCTGGCCGGCGGCGACCTGTAGCTCGGTAGCCGGGTCGTTGCCCAGCCGCTCACGCAGCAGGCCCAGGATCTCCTCGGCGCTGCGTCCCGCCGCACGCACCAGGAAGATGTAGCCGAAGCGGTCCTCATACTCCTGGTTGCCCGCGACCAGGGCCGCCTTCAGGTCGAGGCTGGCGTTGTCCACCGCGGCCTGCTCCCGGCGGGGGGCGTCCAGGCCAGCCACCACGGCCCGGCTGGACGTGGTCGGCGCCGGCAGCAGGGCACCGCGTTCACCGATGCGTGGGTGCGCGGTGAACGCCTCCAGCCAGTCGGCCTCGGTGAGCCGCTGCCAGTGATCGCGGGCCGCGTTGAGGAGCGCCTCGAGGGTCGGGTACGGCCGGTTGTCGGTGACCGCGGCCGCCCACTCCTCCGAGCCGCAGCAACCCAGCAGCTCGGCATGGAGCGCCCCCGGGGACAGCGCGTTGAACCAGCGCATGGCCAGCTCCTGGCGTCCCGCCGGAGTCGGGGTGCCGATGAGGCGCAGCCGGGCCAGCCCCCCGTCGGGGATGGCGTCCACCCGCACATGGGTGGCCTCCACCGGCACCTCCAGGTCGAACAGGTGCTGCGTGTTCGGCTGCACCCGCACCTGTGGCAACAGCGGCTGCCACTCGGTGATCGAGGAGATGTCGTCGCTCTGGAACAGCTCCGGGGCGGACGCGGCCCACAGCGCCACGGCCCGGGGCGCGTTGCCGTGGAAGTGGCGGGTGTCGACTTCCGCCCTGATCATCTGGCCTGTGGTGGCGAGCCGGACGACGGCCCAGTCGTGGCCCATTCCCCGTCGGCGGCGGGTCTCCCAGCCCTCCCCCATCACCCGCGCGTCTCCGGACGCGTTGAGGTTGTGCCGGTCGCCGTAATGCATGTCGCTGCACGCCACCACCACCCCGCCGAGGTACGCCGCGGCCAGGTCGGAGGTGACCCGGTCCAGCAGACGGGGGTCCGCGATCACTGTTCCGTGCACGCGGAGCCGCGCCACCCCGCCATCCGGGTGGATGGTGAGCCGCACGTGGGTGACACGGGTGTGGCCAGCCCGTTCGACCGGCAGAACGTTGACCGCGTCCGATCGGACCGGTGTCCGGCGCACCAGCGGCACCCAGCTGACCGACGCCTGGGCGACCTCGGCCGCGGAGGGGTAACCGCCCAGCGTGGCGCCGTGGAGCTCGACCGACTCCGGTGCGTTCCCGGTGAAATGGGTGGTGTCGACGGTCACCGCCCGGACCACACCAGGCGCGCCGAGCCGGACGATCGCCCAGTCCGCGCCGTACGGCTCACGGCGGCGGCGGGTCTCCCAGCCGTCCGTCCACGCGCCCCGCTCGGTGAAGACGCCCGGCCGGGCGGTCGGCGGCTCGGGCAGCAGCATCCGTTCGGCGAGTGCGAAGAACTCGTCGTTGACAACCACCACCGATCCGCCGAACCTGGCGGCGGCAAGGTCGACAAGGTTCGTAAGATCGGGTGCGTCGCTCACTGCTCCTCTTCTCCTGCGGGTCGGGTCCGCTTCTCCTGCGGGTCGGGTCCGCCGCCGGGTGCGCGGGCCGCCGATATTCGGGATGGGCGTACGGAACGCGGGGGTGCGGAACGCGGGTGCGCGATGTGGCTCATCTCGACAGCAGGCGACCGCGCGGCGACCGGTCGCCGTCGGCACGTTCACCGCGCAGGTAGGTTGCACACACCACGCCGTGCAGCGTCCGCCCAGCGTAGGGGGTGAGCGGATGGCGATGGGCCAGCTTCGCGGGATCGACGACAAAGGACCTGTCCGGGTCGATCACGACGAGGTCGGCGTCCGCGCCCGGGACGATCCGGCCCTTGTGCCCCAGGCCGATGAGATCGGCTGGTCCGGTGCACATCCAGCGGGCCAGCTCGGCCAGGTCATGACCGCGGCCGCGGGCCTGGGTCCACACCGCGGCGAGGCCGAGCTGCACCGACGCGATCCCGCCCCACGCCTGCGCGAAGTCGCCTGACGTGATCGCCCTACGCTGTGGCGTGGCGGGTGAGTGGTCGGTCACCACCCCGGCGAACAGGCCCGCGGCGAGGCCCTGCCACAGCGCCTCCCGGTTGCGCTCCCCCCGGATCGGCGGCGCGCACTTGTACAGAGTCGCGCCGTCGGGGATCTCCTCGGCGGTGAACGCCAGATAATGCGGGCAGGTCTCCGCCGTCAGCGCGAGCCCGGCGTCGCGGGCGGCGAGCACGTCATCCAGGGCCGCCGCCGCGGACAGGTGCAGGACGTGCAGGCGGGCCCCGCTCGCGGCCGACAGCGCGGCGAGCCCGGCCACCGCCTCGGTCTCCGCGGCCGGCGGGCGCGAGGCCAACCAGCTCGCGAACGCCCGGCCCGCCACCGGTGGCGCCGCGGCCAGGACCGACGGTGACTCGGCATGGACGACGGTCAACGCGTCGAGCTGGGCGGCACGAGCCACCGCGACGGCGAGGACCTCCATGGGCACATGCGGGAACTCCGCCACCCCCGACGGCGCGAGGAACGCCTTGAAGCCGAACACCCCGGCGTCGTGCAGGGCCGCGATCTCGGTGCGGTCCCGCACGTCAGCGCCGACGATCCCGCCCCAGAAGCCGACGTCGACCGCTATCCGCCCGGCCGCCGCGGCCCGCTTCACCGCGAGTGCCGCGACCGACGTCGTCGGCGGGATGGCGTTCAGCGGCATGTCCACGATCGTGGTAACGCCGCCAGCGGCTGCGGCCCGCGTGGCGCTGGCGAACCCCTCCCACTCGGTGCGCCCGGGTTCGTTGACGTGGACGTGGGTGTCCACGGCCCCGGGCAGCAGGGCGAGGTCTCCAAGATCGGTGACACCCGGTCTGGCCTGGACGGCCTCCAGCCGGGTGACCGCGGTGATCCGGCCGTCGGCGATATGGACGGCGGCTGGGCCGACTCCGTCGGGAGTCACGACCCGTGACGAACAGAGTATCTCGGGACGTTCGGGAAACTCGGGAAGCCCGGGGAGCCCGGGGAGCCCGGCCGGGGGGATGGTCATCCGCCGCCGCCGGCATCCGGGCGGACGAGATCCGCCGGGTGGGCCTGGTCCGGCGGCAGCACCAGGTCCTGCGGCCGGATCGGCACCCGGCGCAGGTCACGCCCGATCGCGGCACGGACCGCCGCCACCACTGCCGGGGTCGCCGAACAGGTCGCAGCCTCCCCCACCCCCTTGACGCCGTAGGGCGCCCCGGGCTGCGCGTGCGTCAACGCCACGAAGTCCAGCGCCGGGACATCGGCGATGGTGGGCAGGACGTAATCATGAAACGTGGGGTTGCGCACCACCCCGCCGTCAACCACGAGCTCCTCCATGAGCGCGAGGCCGAGCCCCTGGGCGGTACCGCCCTCCGCCTGCCCGCGCAGCGCCACCGGGTTGAGCACCATGCCGACGTCCTGGGCGAGCGCCATCGATACCACCCGCACCAGTCCCAGGTCCACGTCGACATCGACGACCGCGCGGTGCGCCGCCACGGCGAAGGCCACATGTACGTCACCCTGGCCGTCCGGGCCCAGCGGCTGGGTGCGCCGGTGGCGGAAGACCTCCACCGCCTCGACCGGCCCGTCCGCGAGCATGTCGGCAAGGGGCATCCGCGCTCCGGCCTCGCTGGCGACGATCTCGCCGTCGGCGAGTGCCAGCATCCGCCTCGGCTCGGCGGCCACCTCGGCGGGCAGGCCGAGCCGCCCGGCCGCTCGGGCCAGCAGCCTCTCGGCCACCGTGACCGCGGCGGCACGCACAGCGCCGCCGCTCATCCACGTCTGGCGGGACGCGCTGGTCGGCCCGGCACTGCCGATGGCGGTGTCCGCCGGGGCGAGCAGCACCTGGTCCACCCCGAGCTCGGTCCGCACGATCTGTCCGGCGATCGTCACGAAGCCCTGGCCGACCTCCGCGCACGCGCTGTGCACGACGGCCCGCGGTGTGCCGTCCGGCCCGAGCTCCAGGCGTACCCGGGCGGTCGAGAAGTCGTCGAAGCCCTCGGAGAACAGCAGGTTCTTGTAGGCCAGCGCGTAGCCGACACCGCGGCGGACCCGGCCCGGGTCGGCCGCGGCCAGCCGTCCGCCCGGCAGGGATGTCACCGGCGTGCGGTCCGACACCGGAGCTGGCAGCGGACGAGCCGCGACTGTCGCGATCGCCTCCCGCAACGGCAACGGATCAGCAACGAGCTGTCCCGTGGGCAGCACATCGCCAGGCTCGAGCGCGTTGCGGCGGCGCAGTTCCAGCGGGTCCATGCCGAGCGCGTCGGCGAGCCGGTCCATCTGCGCCTCGTGCCCGAAGGCGACCTGGGGCACCCCGAAGCCGCGCATGGCTCCGCACGGTGGGTTGTTCGTCCGCACCACCCACCCGTCCACCACGGTATGGGGGACCCGGTAGGGCCCTGACGCGTGCGTCACCGCGTTGGCCAGCACCGCCGGGGACGATGACGCGTACGCTCCGCCATCGAGGAGCACCCGCGCGTGGACGCTGACGAGCTGCCCGCACCGGGACGCGGTGTGGCGGAACCACAGGCGAGCCGGATGCCGGTGCGGATGGCCGAGGAACGACTCGACCCGGTCGTAACGGATCCGCAGCGGCTGCCCGGTGACCCGCGCCAGCAACGCGCCGTGGATCTGCAGGGTGATGTCCTCCCGGCCGCCGAACGCTCCGCCAACCCCGGCGAGGGTGAGCCGCACCCGATCCTCGGGAATGCCCAGGCACGCCGCGATCTGCTCCCGATCGGAGTGCAGCCACTGCGTGGCCACCCGCATGTCGATACCGCCGTCCGCTGTCGGCACCACCAGCGCGGCCTCGCAGCCGAGGAAGGCCTGGTCCTGCATGCCCACCACATAGGAGTCGCTGACCTGGACCGTGCCGTGGGCCGCCGGGTCACCGTGCCGTAGATGGATCTCGCGAAAAATATTGCCGTCAGGGTGCAGCGGATCGCCCCCGCCACCAACGGACACGATCCGCTCTGGATCTGTCACCGCAGGCAGCGGTTCGTAGTCGACGTCGATGGCGGCAAGCGCCCGGACAGCGGCGCGGGCGTCGCGCGCCGCGACCGCGGCAACGGGTTCGCCCTGGTAGCGCACAACGTCACGGGCGAACACCGGCTGGTCCGCGACGATCAGGCCGTAGGTGGCCCGGCCGGGCACGTCCCCGGCGGTCACCACCGCCGCCACGCCCGGAAGACGCCGGGCCGCGGCGGTGTCGATACGGCGGATCCGGGCACGGGGGTGCGGGCTGCGCAGCGTCCGGGCGTGCAGCATGCCCGGCAGGGAGAGATCGCCGGCGTACTGGAACGTCCCGTCGATCTTGTCCGCGCCATCCGGGCGGGGCACCGATCTACCGATGCCCTGACCGGCCGCCGCGTGACCGGTAAACGCCCGCTCACCGGATGAACGTGAGTTCGCCATCAGCCCACCGCCTGTCATCGGTCACCGGCGAGTGTCCTGGATGGACCGGATGGCCGCCATGATCCGTCCGTATCCGGTACACCGGCAGATGTTGCCCGCCAATGCCTCACGGATCTCGTCCTCGTCCGCGTCGGGCCGCCGGGCCAGCAGATCGGTCACCGCGACGACGAACCCTGGTGTGCAAAAGCCGCACTGGACAGCCCCGTGGGCGAGGAAGGCGGCCCGCACCGCTCGGGCCGGGCCACCCGCACCCAGCCCGGCAACGGTCGTGACCACGGCGCCCGCGGCATCCGCCGCGAGCACTGTGCAACTCGCCACCAGCCGGCCGTCCATAAGTACCGAGCATGATCCACATCGGCCTTGTTCGCAGGCGTCCTTGACCGACATCACGCCAAGGTGGTCGCGCAGCACACCCAGCAGGGACTCCGCCAGCCAGGCATCGGCCACCGGCCGCATACCCCCGTCGATGTACAGCTGATAGGACACCCGTCGATCGTTTCCGCAGCCAGCCAACGCCGCCGCGTCACCGTCAACGCCTCCGGCGATGTCGCCGCGGGCGTACCCGTCGTTGTTCATGGCCCGGACCACCCGGCGCTGCCCGGTCCCGCGCTGCCCGGCATTCCGCCCGGCGCCGCGGCCGGCAGACAGCGTCCGACCGCGCGGGCCGCGAGCACCCCGGCCGCGTGCCGGCGGTACGCCGCCGACCCGCCGACGTCATCCGGGAGCGGATCGGGCACGGCCCCGGCGGCCTCGGCCACGAGCTCACCGAACCCGGCCACGACATCCGCGGGGATCATCCCGGTCGACCAGTCGACCCCTTGCCGGACGAACTCCTCAGCGGCGGCCGGCCGCGTCGGCTGGTGTGCGACCCCGCCGATCGCGCAGGTCACCCGCTCGTGCACGCGGTCGACAACCAGCGCGCAGGAGACCAACGCCGCCGACGCGGCCTGCCTGGAACCGATCTTCAGATAGATCTGGGGCCCGCACGGCCGGGGTAGCCGAACGGCTGTGACCAGCTCAGTCGGGGCCAGTCCAGTTGCCAGGAAGGATGCGACATCCACGGTCCGCGCCCCGCGCGCGCTGTTGATCACTATTTCGGCGCCGACCGCGGAAAGAAAGGTCAACAGGTCCCCCCGCGGGTTGGCGGTCCCCAGCGCTCCACCCACCGTGCCCGTGTTGCGGATCTGCGGGGAGCCGACCACCCGTGCCGTCGCCGCCAGCCCCGGCGACAGCGACCAGCCGGTCAGATCGTGGTAGGTGACACCGGCACCAATGATCAACATATTTGCGCTGGCCCCCCGGGAGCGCAGCTCCAGAACCCGGCGCAGGGCGACAAGCCGGCGCGGCTCCCGCTGGCGGGCACGCAGCGCGGGTACCAGGTCAGTGCCGCCGGCGAGGATCTCCGCGTCCCCGTCGGCCAGAATCTCGACGGCTTCGGCAACGGTCAGCGGCCGGTGCAGGCGGGCCCTCCGGGGCGGTGCGGGGTCAGCGCTCTGATCGGTGGCCTGATCGGTGGCCTGATGAGGGACTGCCACAATCATGTGACACACCCGGTCGGGTTTCCCGCGGACAATTCATGATCAACCCATCTTCGGCCCTCGGGGCGCCGCACGGCGGCGAGACCACGAGACAGGGAGACTGACAGGGATGACGATCGGCCGCGCGCAACCCACATGCCCACCGACGATAGAGCCGCGAGGTTACGCGCATGTTCACCATCGGCGACGGGATGTATCTTCGGTGTTTGTGCCCGACCGGGGCCGATGCGAGCGGACAGCGGCTGGCCAGCAATCTATTCACCTGAAATGAACGCTGCCGGCCCGCACCGGCCATATCCGGCACGCCCACAACCCGCTGAAAATTCCGTGAAAAGGGACCACCGTCACTTCGGGTCCATTGATGCCGACTCACCTGAGATTTCCATCACCGTCACCTTGCGTCACGTACGGGATGTGAAGTAAAAACATCAACAGGGTTGACTCGCCATAATCGAAGCATGCGTTTCACCGAACGCAATCTGACCTGTCATCCGCGCCCGTCATCCGACGGCCCCTGCTCCTGGAGGTGGTTGACGTTCCGCAGTTGCTGACAAACACAGATCCCTCTCTTCGACGCGGCTGGCATCCGGTTGCCCTGTCATCCGAGGTCGGCGACGAACCAGTACCGATCCGCCTGCTCGGTGAGCCCTGGGCGATAGCCCGGCTCGACGACCGTGTGGTTGCCTTCGCCGACCGGTGCCCGCATCGCCTGGCACCGCTTTCGGCCGGCCGTGTGGACGGTCCCGAACTTGTCTGCGGCTACCACGGCTGGCGTTTCGTCGCCTCCGGGGAATGCGCGGCCGTACCCGCGCTCGGGCCGGGCGTGCCCGCGCCCAAACGGGCCCGCGCCACCCCTGCCTGGGGTGCCGCCGAACGCCACGGGCTGGTCTGGCTTGCGCCCGAGGAGCCGTTCGCGGACATTATCGACCTGCCGGAAGCCGACGACCACGCCTTCGACTCGGTGTGGCTGGAGGTGGTGCGGACGTCGTCATGCGCCGGCCTGCTCGCCGACAACTTCCTCGACACCGCGCATCTCCCGTTTGTCCACGCTGACACGATCGGCGCGGGCGAGGAGACGGCTGTCCCCCCGTACAAGGTCACTCCTGACGGCAATGGATTCCGGGCGCACCTGAACCAAACCGTCGCCAACCCCGAGGACCCGGGTGTCGCGGCCGGTCTGCGGCCACTGATCCAGCGCCGCCGGTCAACGTACGTGTACAGCCCGCCGTTCCAACTGCGCCTGGTGCTGGAGTATCCCGATGCCGGCGTCACCAACACGATCTTCTTCTGCCTACAGCCAGAGGACACCGGGTCGACCCGCGTCTACACTCGCCTGCTGCGCGACGATCTCAACGGGGACCAGGAGCGCATCGCCGACGCCGCTCGCTTCGAGCAGGCCATCCTGGCTGAGGACATCGCCCTGCAGGAGCGGTTCAGGCTGGACGGTCTGCCGCTGATGCCCGACAGGCACAACGGGGGCGAGGAGGTCAGCATCCGCGCCGACGCCGCCGGGCTCGCGTTGCGACGTGTGCTGACCATGCTCGCTGAACGCGCGCGACGCGGTGCGGCATCCAGGCCAGCCGTCGGCATGCGTTACGCCCGTCGCGCCCCCACGAGTTCCCGCCCCTGACTCGACGCCGCAGTACCCGGGCCGGCGAGACCCTGGAGCCGCGTATCCGGCCGTGTCATCGGACTGCCCGAAAGGCAGCCCGATGATTCCGGCCACAGCGTCGGGAGCGATAAGCGTCAGACCGATGCTCGACGGCGGTCACGGTCACGGCGCGGTTTTCCTCGCCGATTTCATCCAGCACGCGGTAGCTGCCCCGTCGAGCGGACCAGGTGCCTTCATTACAGCGGGAGGAAGAGCCGTTTACCGAGCTGGTGGGGATTGTCCAGAAGCGTGGTTGTAAGGTTCCGTCATGCGCCCCCTGGCCGCCGACTCCGACCTGACCGAGCTCCAGCAGTACGTCGCCGCGATGGAGGACGAACGCGGATTTGCCCATCGCACCGTCATGGAACAGGCTTTGCTGCTCGGAGAGGAAGTCGGCGAACTCTTCAAAGCCATCCGCAAGCGGGCGAAGCTGGGCACCGCCACCGGGTCGCTCGTCGGCACGGTTGACGAGGAACTCGCCGACCTCCTGATCTTCGTGTGCGCCATCGCCAACCGGCTCGACATCAACCTCGCCGACGCCCTCCGCCGCAAGGAAGCGTTCAACGAGACGAGGGCCTGATGGCGCTGGCCACCAGCCACGGCCGCACTCTCGGCGCGGAACTGGCCGCACTTGTCACCGACGCGGAGGAACATGAATGGTGGCGTAACGCCAAGCAGGCCGCCGTCCGGCTGCAAGCCGACCCCGAGCGGTGGGAGGACTATCTGCGCGAGGCCGACGACTGGGATGGCACGGTCACCGATGGTCTTGGCAGTCATGTCTCCGAGTGGCCGGAGTACGCCGAGGAGCGGGCATGACACCAGGCGAGGTTCTCCTCGTCGACCTCGAGCCGGTGACCGGGAACGAACAGGGCGGCCCGCGGCCCGCCGTAGTGATCTCCAATACCGGCTACGACCAACTCGTCGCGGGCCAGCTCCTGGTTGTGTGCCCGATTACGAGCAGGGATCGTGAGCTCGCCCACCATACGCCCGTAACCCGTGCCCCGACCCACCGGCTCAACCGCCCGTCCTGGGTGATGTGTGAACAGCCCAGGACCATCTCATCCCGTCGCGTCAACCGAAGTCTCGGCACGTTGACGCCGGCCGACGTCGATCGTGTCGCCACCGTCGTACACCGGTTGCTCCATCGCGGGTAGCACGCCGAGCCGGGTCGGGCGAACCGGCCGTCACCGTCAGCCTTCGCGGCTACCCGGCGGGCTCGTGGAGCAATGGGATCTGATCATCGTCGATGAGGCCCACCGCATGGGCGCGCGCTACTTCGGCGGCAAGCTGGAGAAGACCAAACGGTTCCAGCTCGGGGAGCTCCTCAGCGAGGCGGAGATCGAGGAGCTGGAAGAAGAGCTACTCGCCGCCGCCAATCGCTACACCGCACGTAGTCTTTGGCCGTTGGCCGCCTTGATAGCCCACCGCAGGTACTATTCGTTACCGCGCGATGGGGAAGTCATAATGCCTCACGTCCTCTTCAACGCCGCCGTTGTTCCGGTAGAAATTGCGCGCCTCAGTATCCGGCGTGTCCGCTTGCACAAAGAGCGTCTTGACCTGTGCAGCCTGACAGTACTGCTTGATATAGGTCAGCAAACGGCCACCGATCCCTTGACGCTGATGCGCCGAAGCAACCGCCATATCGTACATGTACATCTCGCTGTACGCGCCATACACCGAGGGGAGCATATACGCCGTCACAGCACCAATAACCTCGCCCTGCGCTTCGGCCACAAAAAACAGCGCTCGGCCTTCCTCGAGCAGATGACGCAAGTATGCATCATCCAGCACCGGCCCTTCTTCGTCAAAAACATCAAGGTAAAGCCGCCCAACCTGGCGCAACGCGGAAATATCATCAGACCCTAACGTACGGAAATATATATCCATATCCCAAATATAGCACAGATGATCTTACATGCGGGTACGCGGCAACGTAGGGCAACCTCAATGGTTTGGGACTTCGCCGAGAGAAACTCATTTCATCCCGGACCTTGCGAGTTATCACTGGTTCCCTTTCGACCAGGGCTGACGAACTGATCATCTGAGACCGCCCCCCTACATACCTCGCCTGCGCGACAGGACTGTCCTCAACGACGGCATCGTCGACCTGCCGATGATCTGGCAGACCGATGCCTTCGCGCTCGCCGCCGGCTACGACGACTCGGCCGGCCGCTACATCGTGCTGTGGACACCCGAGGACAACGGCCCCGCAGCAGCGGCCACCGACTCGCTGCTCCTCGTGCGTCCCGACATCGCCGTCCAGCAGCGCGACGCGGAGGACCAGGGAGCAGGCCCAGCCAGGCCAGCGGGCCGCAGGCGACCCAGACCATCACCGCCTTCCGCGCCGTCCCGGTGCCGGCTGTCCCAGCGCCCCCGACGTCGGACGCGCCATCGCCAGTCCGAGCATGACGGATGGTAAGCGCACCAACTCCCTTGACACACGTACTCGCACTATCGAAGATAGGTTAGGTTTCCCTAATTGAGCCCATGGTAAGCGTATAATCACTAAGAGACACACATGCTCACTCCATTGACCGGAGGGTCGGCTGTGGTGAAACGTCCGCTGCCCGCGGAGACCGACGTTCAGGACATCGTCGGGATTGGCTTCGGGCCCTCGAACCTCGCGTTGGCGATCGCGGCCAGGGAACACAACGCCCGAGTACCGGCGTCGCAGGCTCTGCGGCTTTCCTTCCTCGAGCGGCAGCCACAGTTCGGCTGGCATCGTGGCATGCTGCTCGATGGTGCCACGATGCAGGTGTCGTACCTGAAGGACCTGGTGACCCTGAGAAATCCCACCAGCGACTTCAGCTATTTGTCGTTCCTCCAGGAGCGCAAGCGGCTTGTGGATTTCATCAATCACAAGACGATGTATCCGCTCCGGCAGGAGTTCCACGATTATCTCGAGTGGGCGGCGCGGCGGCTGGGAGACGTCGTGGAGTACGACACCCACGTCGTCGAACTTCGACCGGTCGTGATCGACGGGGTCGTCGACATGGTGGACGTGGTCAGCCGGCGCGACGGAAATCCCGACGATACCGTGGTGCGCCGTACGCGCAACGTCGTGATAGCCGTCGGCCTGGAACCACGGACTCCCCCCGAAGTCGACCTGGGCGAGCGTATCTGGCACAACCACGACCTCCTCCAGCGCGTCGCCAGTATTCCATCGACACCGCGGAACCGTTTCATCGTCGTCGGAGCGGGACAGAGCGCCGCCGAAGTGACGGAGTTCCTGCACACACGCTATCCGCAGGCGGAAGTCGTCGCGGTCTTCGCCCGTTACGGATACAGCCCGGCGGACAGCAGCTCGTTTGCGAACCAGATATTCGATCCGTCCGCGGTCGACGACTTCTACCTTTCCTCAAGGCCGGTCAAGGACATGTTCAACGCCTATCACCGAGGCACCAACTACTCGGTGGTCGACGAGAATCTGATCGATGAGCTGTATCGCCGGATCTACCAGGAAAAGGTCCACGGAACCGAGCGGCTACGTATCATGCGCGCGTCCCGGATGGTCGATGTCACAACCCTGGCCAACGGTGTCCGTACCCGGATCGAGTTTCTGCCGACCGGCGAACAGAAAACCGTCGACGCCGACATCGTCGTACTCGCCACCGGCTACCGTGCCCGTGATCCCCACCGGATTCTGGGCGGTATGTCTCCGCACTGCCTCGACGACAGCGCCGGGCGTCCGCGCGTCGACCGGGACTACCGCCTGGCGACCTCCGACGACACCACGGTGGGTCTCTACGTGCCCGGTGCCAGCGAGCACACACACGGCATCTCCTCGACCTTGCTGTCCAACGTGGCGGTCCGGGCCGGCGAGATCCTGCGGTCCGTGCTCCGGCGCAACGACGGCCGTTGCTCGCCCAGCGGCGACACCGGGTGTTTCGAGGATTCTCCGGCACTCGCCGCCCATTGACGACGACGGGTTCGTCCGTCCCGTCGAATCTCGATCCTCCGACCACCTTCATACCGAGGAGAAGCCCTGTGCGGGTCGTCATGTTCGGATACCAGACGTGGGGACACCGCACGTTGCAGGCGCTCCTCGATGCTGACCACGAAGTCACCCTCGTCGTCACCCATGAGAAGAACGACCACGCCTATGAAAAAATCTGGGACGACTCGGTTGCCGGCCTTGCCGAAACGAACGGCGTACCGGTGGCGATTCGCAGCCGGCCGGATGACGAGGAGCTGCTGGCCGTCCTCAAGGAGGCCGACCCGGACGTCATCGTCGCCACGAACTGGCGTACCTGGATTCCACCTCGCGTCTTCAACCTGCCGCGGCTGGGAACACTGAATATCCACGACTCGCTGCTGCCGGCCTATGCCGGGTTCTCCCCGTTGATCTGGGCGCTCATCAACGGGGAGAAGAATGTCGGCGTCACCGCGCACATGATGACCGATGTTCTCGACGCCGGTGACATCGTCCTGCAACGGTCCGTACCGGTCGGACCACGCGACACCGCCACCGATCTCTTCCATAGGACGCTGGCCCTGTTCGGCCCCATCACCGTCGACGGTCTGGCGCTCATCGGGTCCGGGCACACTGCATGGACCAGCCAGGACCGGTCACGGGCGAGCTTCTTCCACAAACGGTCCGTCGAGGACAGCCTGATCGACTGGACGTGGGCGCCGGAGGAAATCGAACGCCTGGTCCGAGCGCAGTCCGATCCTTACCCCAACGCCTACACGTTCCGGAATGGTGAACGCATCCGGATCATCTCCGCGGATCTGTCACAGGGCATTTACGGGGGTACCCCGGGAAGGGTTTTCATCCGGGAGGGTGACGGCGTCGTCATCGTCGCGGGTGCGGACGCGCGGCACGGCCGCAATCGCGGTCTGCTGGTACGGAGAATTCGCACGGACGACGGCCGGGAACTACCAGCCGTCGAATACTTCACGACGATGGGTGGCTACCTCAGCCGCCAGCCCTGAGAGCGCGTTTGAGATCGTCATTCCGGCTCGCCGCGCCCAGGCGCCCTCTGGCTGCGTTGTCGGCCAAACCGATACAACTCATCTGGTATCGCTTCGGCCTTCCGCCTTGCCAGGGGGCGCCTGGACGCGGCTCACTGATCGAAAGCCCGATCTCAAACACGCTCTGACAACCGGCGGACCGGCAGGCGGCAGGCACACCCGCTTTTCTGCCGGGCTGACGCACTGACCGGAAGAAAACATTGGATCCAGCCGCGGCATCCCGCGACAGCCCGCGCGACAGCGACAGCCCGCGACAGCGACGGGCTGGGTGCGAGCGACCGGATCGCCCGCACCCAGCCCGGGGGCAGGAACGATCAGCCCGCCGCCACCGCGGCGACCTTCGTGAGCGTGGGCCTGAGCTGGTCGAGCTGCCACGGGATGTTGAGGATGGTCGGGTTGTTCACGGCGCCCGCGGTGAAAGCGTCAACCTCCAGCGCGCGACCGGCGGTGACCGCCGGGATCTGCTGGAACAACCGGTTGGCCGCGAGCTCGTTCCGCAGCTCCTTGCTGGCAAAACCGATCAGCAGGAAATCCGCGTCGAGCGCGCCGATTTTCTCCATGCTCAACGAGCGGTCGACAACGTTCCTGGTGACGTTCGGGGACAGTCTCATACCGAGCTGATCATACAGCTGGATCGAGATTGTCCTGGGATCGTCGATGACCGCAAGGCCGTTCGGTTCATAGTAGAAGCTGTAGCTGAAGGTCTTGTTCGTCAGCCCCGGCAGCTCGGTGACGATGCCACTGATGGACTTCTCGGTTGCGGCGATGGCCTTCTCGGCCTGTGCCGCGCGGCCGACGGCCTTACCGATAACGGTGCTGACCTCCTGCCAGGTCGAGATACCGGCGTCCTTGTCGAAGCCAACCGTTGGAGCAATCTTGCTGAGTCGCTCGTAGTAGTCCGCCAGCCCGTAGAAGTTGGTAGCGAGGATCAGGTCGGGACGCAGGGAGGCGATCTGTTCCAGGTTGAGGTCACCGGTGGTGTCCAACGCGGTGGCTTTCGAAAGATCGATCTTTCCGGCGAGCCAGGGGAAAGCCCCGTCCGGCTTGTACTCGTTCTTGGCATAGGCAATGGGCGTGATGCCCAGTGTCGCAAGAGTGTCTTCTTCATAGCTGAGCGCAATGATGCGCTTCGGCTCCGCCGGGATGGTGGCGGTCCCGAACCTGTGCTGGAGCTTGACGGGAAAGCCGGTGGCGGCCTCATGCGCGCCAGATGACGTCGAGGTGCCACCGCTGTCGCCACCGCTTGCGCAGGCTGTCCCGACCATCAGCACGGCGGCGGCAGCACACGCCGCCACCAGTGTTCGTGCCCTGTTCC
Source organism: Protofrankia sp. CiP3 (assembly GCF_917627345.1). Taxonomy (NCBI): domain Bacteria; kingdom Bacillati; phylum Actinomycetota; class Actinomycetes; order Frankiales; family Frankiaceae; genus Protofrankia; species Protofrankia sp. CiP3. The sequence continues at coordinate 16,654 of NZ_CAKJTM010000011.1, forward strand.
GCACCGCTACCTCGACTCTCTTCGCAGATCCCCGGCGCCGGTCGTCCGATCACCGTATGAATTAAGTTAAGTTAACTTTATTTGAATCCGATGAAAAGAATCCGGCCAGGCTCCGGTCCGCGCAAGGACGGACTGAAGGACGGGCGTCAGCGCCGCCCGAGCTGCCCGGCTCTCCACCGCAACGCACCGAGCGCCCACGTCCATGACAGCGCCAGGTCCCGCACCGCGTCCGTCGGCAACCCTCCGGGCCCGGATGTCCACCGGGCGATCAGCTCCGGCCCGTCGGCCCGGTCAACCGCGCGGACTATGACGGACAGCGCGAACGGGTCGGGCCGATCCTCGTTCCAACCGGCGAACAGGGTCTCGTCCTCAGCGGCGACCGCCCAGTCAACCGGCTCCGGCCGCGCCAGCCGGCCCTCGTAGTTGAAGTAGATATCCGGCTGCCGGGCCGTGGCGAGAACCGGGGCCGTGCGCGGGTTCAGGTGGCGCAGCAGGTTGTAGCCGGTACCGCCGTCGGGGATCGCCGCCATCCGGACGCGGGTCGCGCTGACCGCCGCGTCCAGCGCCGAAGCCACGCCCCGCGCGTCGCCGAGACCCGCATCACCCAGACCCGCATCACCGGGACGGGCACCACGGTGGACGGCGAAGCCCGCGGCGCAGGTCTCAAGATCGATAGGATCGTGTTCCAGGCAGATCGGGAAAACCTCGGCGAACCAACCGACGGTCCGGGACAGATCCAGGTCGTCGACGACCTGTTCCTGGCGCCCGTGCCCCTCGACGGCGACGAGCACTCCGGTCGGGTCCCCGCCACACCAGCGTCGACGACAGTCGGCGATCGCCAGCGACAACGCCGTCAGCAGCAGCTCGTCGACGCCTGCGTCGAACGCGGCTGGCACGCTGGACAGCAGCGCTGCGGCGCCCGGCACCGAGACGGTGACCGGTTGCGCGGACGCGACGCCGGCCCGATCGCCGTGGTACGTCGTGCCCGCCGGTCGGGGCAGCGGCCCGCCGCGCGCGAGCAGCTCCGTCCAGAACGGCAGCTGTGCTTCACGCCCGGGGTCCTGGGCTCGTTCGGCCAGCCGCCGGGCCCACCGCCGGTAGGAGGTCGGTACCGGCTCCAGCCGCGGGACAGCGCCGGCGGACAGGGCCGACCAGACCGTCGCCAGGTCCGCCAGCAGTACCCGCCAGGACACCCCGTCGATCACAAGATGGTGGATCAGGACGAGCAGGCGGCCCGGACGCTCGTCACCGGCGTCGAACCACACACAGCGCACCATCACGCCCAGTTCCGGATCCAGCTCCTCGGCCGCGATCCGCGCGTGGAGATCGAAGAAGACGTGGAGGCTGCCGTCGCGGTCCGCCCCGCCGGTCATCGCGTCACTCATCGTGTCGGTCATCACCCCCATCTCCACCCGACAGAGCCACGACCGAACGTCGGCGCTGCCGCGGGGGGCCACCTCGAGGAACCAGGCCGGCCCCCCGTCCGCGCTGGTCACCGCGGCGTCAGCGGGCGCCGGGCCCCCGGCACCGACGCGGATGAGCCGGGACCGCAGCAGGCCGTGCCGATCGGCCACGGCGGCCAGCCCGGCGACCAGCACCGGGATGTCCAGGCCCGCCGGTACCTGAAGGAGAATCGGTGAGGAGAACCCCCGCGGCTCGGTCCCGCTCGCCCGCAACGCGAGCAGCGCGGGCGTGAGCGGAACGAGACCGACGCCGTCGTCGGCAGCCTCCCCCGCGTCACCCGGTTGAGCGGAGCCGTCCGGTTGAGCGGAGCCATCGGGTTGAGTGGCGATGGCCGCGGCGAGCGCGGCGGGCGTCCGATGGCGGAACACCTGGCGTGCTCTGAGCGCCAGCCCCTGCGCGCGGAAGTGACTGACCAGCCGCATCGCGATGATGCTGTCCCCGCCGAAGGCGAAGAAGTCATCGTCGACGCCGACGCGCGCCAGCCCGAGGACAGCCGCGAAGATTTCGCTGATCCGCGCTTCCAGCGGCGTCGCGGGCGGCCGGTCCGACACGTCGGCGGCGAAGTCCGGGGCCGGCAGCGCCGCGCGGTCCAGTTTGCCATTGGGTGTCAGCGGCAGTCGTCCCGCCACCGGCACCACCGCCGCCGGCACCATGTACTCCGGTAGGCGCTCCGCGGTATACGCGCGCACGCCGGCCGGATCCAGCGCGCAGCCGGCCGGCACGGCATAGGCGACGAGACGGCGCACCCCGGGCTGATCCTCCCGGGCGAGCACGGCGGCCTGGCGGACGTCGGGGTGACGCATCAGCACCGCCTGGACCTCGCCCGGCTCGATCCGCCAGCCGCGGATCTTGATCTGGTCGTCCGACCGGCCGAGGAAGGTCAGGACGCCGTCCGCGCGCCAGCGTGCCTGGTCGCCGGTGCGGTACAGGCGGGCGCCGGACCCGCCGAAGGGATCGGCAACGAACCGTTCGGCGGTGAGTCCAGGCCGTCCCCGGTATCCGCGCGCCAGCCCCCGGCCACCGATGTACAGCTCGCCGGCCACGCCCACGCCCACCGGCCGCAGGGCCGCGTCCAGGACGTAGGCGCGGGTGTTCGGGTCGGGGATCCCGATCGGGATGGGACCCTCCCAGCCGGGTTCCGCCGCCCACAGCGTGGAGTTCACCGTCGCCTCGGTCAGCCCGTAGGCGGCGACCACCCGCAGGTCGCGTGACCATCGCCGGACGGTTTCGATCGGCACGGTCTCGGTGCCGACGACCAGAACGGATCCGGCCGGCAGCGCGCAGTCCGGCGGCAGGGCCGCCACCAGTGACGGCGGCAGGATCATGTGTGTCGCGCCGTGGTGGCCGAGGTAGCCGGTCAGCTCCGGGCCGGCGACCCGGCGGCCGGCCGGCACGACGATCGACCGGCCACCGACACACAGTGCCATGCACAGATCCCACACGGCGACGTCGAACCCGACAGAGGCGAACTGCGCCACCCTGGACGTCTCGTCCACGCCGAGCCGGTCCACGGCGGTGGCGACGAGGCTGCCGATGCCCTCGTGTGTGATGACCACGCCCTTCGGGCGTCCGGTCGACCCCGATGTGTAGATCACATACGCGGCGTTGTCGAGCCCCGGGGACAGCTCTGCGCCGGTGCCGTCCGTGCCGGGAGAGGTGCTCGGGTGGGCCGCGAGCTCGATGGCGGTCGCCGGGTCGTCGAGCAGTACCAGTCCCGGCCCGGCACGACGAAGATCATCAACAGCACCGTGATCGTTGCTAATGTCGAGGGCGCCGAGCGCTCCCAGCTCGCCCGTGTGCCCGCTCGTGGACACCAGCAGCCGCGCTCCCGCATCGGAGATCATGTAAGCGACCCGGCCCGGTGGATGCTCAAGGTCAACGGGTAGATAGGCCGCACCGGACTTCATCACCCCAAGCAGTGCGACGACCATCTCGACCGATCTCGGCACCGCGACGGCGACCACGTCCTCGCATCGCACCCCACGTGCCACCAGCAGGTGGGCCAGCCGGTTCGCCCGTGCGTCAAGCTCGGCATAGGTCAGCTCAACGTCCTCACAGACCACCGCGACGGCGGCCGGGGAGCGCCGGACCTGCGCGGCGAACGCCGCCGGCCACGTCAGCTCGACGACGTCACGGGCGCCGCGGTTGAAATCGACCAGTACCGTCGCCCGCTCGGCTTCGTCGAGAACGGGCACGGACCCCACGCGCTGTCCGGGATCGGCGACGACGGCGCCGGCGAGGTGACGCAGGCGGCGTCCGATCCGCTCGACCGTGTCACGGTCGAACAGGTCCGTGCTGTATGCCAGGCTGACGGTCATCCCCACGTCCGCCGGGCGTTCCAGGAAGTCGAAGGAAAGATCGAACTTCGCGGTCGCGGCGCGGACCGGCTCCGGGCGTGCCATGACACCGGGAAGGCCCAGCTCGTCGGCCGCGTCGGAAACGGGCAGATACACCACCATCACCTGGAACAACGGGTGTCGCGACAGCGACCGGGGTGGGTTCACCGCCTCGACGACCCGGTCGAACGGCAGATCCTGATGATCGAACGCCGCAAGGCCGGCCGTCCGGACCCGCGCGAGCACGTCGGTGAAGGCCGGGTCGCCCGACAGGTCGGTCCGCAGCACAAGGGTGTTGAGGAAGAAGCCGACCAGGTCGTCCAGCCGCTCGTCGACACGTCCCGCGATCGGGCTGCCCAGGGCAATGTCGTCCCCGGCACCGGTTCGGTGCAACAGTGTCGCGACGATCGCCTGGAGCACCATGAACACACTGACGTCGTGTGTGCGGGCCACCGCCCGCAGGCCCGCTGCCAGCTCAGGCCCCCACGAGCACTCGACCACGCCGCCGGCGTGGCTCGGCTCCACCGGGCGGGCCCGGTCGGTGGGCAGGGCGATCTCCTCCGGCAGCCCGGCCAGGGCCTGGCGCCAGAACTCGCGCTGGGTGGAGGCCAGGCTGGCCGGGTCGTTGTCATCGCCGAGCAGATCGCGCTGCCAGAGCGTGTAGTCGGCGTACTGCGCCGGCAGTGGTGCCCACCGCGCGGCGGCGCCGGTGATCCGGGCACGGTAGGCGGCGGACAGGTCCCGGGCCAACGGCCGGTCCGAACCCTCGTCGGCGGCGATGTGATGCACCAGGAACTGGACGATGTGCAGCAACGGCCCGATCCGCAGCACGGTCACCCGGACCGGTGGTTCGTGATCGAGCGCGAACGGGTAGGCGGCGGCCCGCGCCAGCCGGTCCGCGAGCCCCGTCCCCGCGCCGTCCGGGCCGGCCGGATCCACATCGAGGATGAGGATGTCGAAGGGAACGCGTACCGCACCCGGGTCGAGGATCTGTTGGAACGGCTCTCCATCCGGCGCGGGGAACACCGTGCGTAGCGCCTCGTGGCGGCCGACGACGTCGTGTACGGCGGCACGCAACGCGTCGAGGTCGAGCGGACCGGTCAGCCGCCAGGTGATCGGGATGTTGTACGTCGGGCTCGGTCCCTCCACCTGCCCGATCACCCACATCCGCCGCTGGGCGAAGGACAGCGGCAGGCGTTCGGGCCGGAGCGCCGCCGCGAACGCCGGCCGGGCCACGCCAGCACCGTGCAGGAGCCCGGCCAGCCGGGCGACGGTCGGCTCGTCGAAGACCGACCGGGGGGAGATCTCGACGCCGAACACCGACCGGATCCTGCTGAGCAGGCGCATCACCAGCAGTGAGTGCCCGCCGAGTGCGAAGAAGTCGTCGTCGACGCCGACTCGCTCGACCCCCAGCACGGCAGCGAACTGTTCCGCCAGCAGGTCCTCGCGGGCGTCACGCGGACCGCGCCCGCCGGCCATGACCGGTGCCTCCGGGGCCGGCAGCGCCGCGCGGTCCAGTTTGCCGTTGGGTGTGCGCGGCAGCTCCGGCAGTGTGACGAACGCCTGGGGCACCATGTGCGCGGGCAGCGTGCGGGCGAGCCGCGCCCTCAGCTCACCCGGATCCGGGTCGGCACCGGCGACCGGAATGATGTAGGCGACCAGCCGGGAGGCTCCCGGGGCGTCCTCGCGGACCACGACCGCGGCGTGCGCGACATCCGGACACTCCCCGAGCACGTTCTCGATCTCCGCGGGCTCGATCCGGAAACCGCGCAGCTTCACCTGGTCGTCGACACGGCCCAGATAGTCCAGGGTGCCGTCGGCGCGGCGCCGGGCACGGTCGCCGGTGCGGTACATGCGGCCACCGGAGGACACGAACGGGTCGGGCACGAACGGGTCGGGCACGAACGGGTCGGGCACGAACCGTGCGGCGGTCAGGCCCGGCCGGCGCAGGTAGCCACGGGCCAGGCCCGCACCCGCGAGGTACAGCTCGCCGGGGACGCCGACGGGCAGCGGATCCAGCGCGGCGCCCAGCACGTACGCGCGGGTGTTGGCGATCGGCGCCGCCCGGTCCTGTCCGCCCGCGCTGTGCCATCCGTAGGCGTCCACGGTGTACTCGGTCGGCCCATACAGGTCGTGCGTGATCATCTCCGGCAGCGCACGCAGCCGCTCCCACAGGGCCGGTGGCATGGCCTCCCCGCCGACCGCGAGCACGCCCGGCCGGTAGCCGCCGGGCTCGAGGAAGCCCTGATGGCTCAGCTCCCGCAGGTAGGTCGGGGTGACGTCGAGGAAATCGATCCGCTCCCGCGCGAGGTAGGACGCCAACGCCGCGGGGTCGCGCATCGTGGATTCGTCGACAACGTGCACCTCGTGCCCGGCGAGCAGCCAGAGCAACGGCTCCCACGATCCGTCGAAGCTGAACGACGCCGCGTGGACGGCGCGCAGGACGGTGCGGCCGGCGGCGGTCCGGGCCGGGCCGATGATGTCCGCGGCATGCGACGTGAACAGGTTCACCAGCCCCTGGTGCGTGCCGACCACGGCCTTGGGGACACCGGTGGAACCGGAGGTGTAGATGACGTAGGCGGCGTTGCCGGGCTCGAGGCCGTCGCCGGTGGCCGGCGCGGTGGCCGGGCCGGCCGCCAGTTCCGCGGTGGTCCGCGGATCATCAATGATGACTGTCTCGATACCGGACGAGGACAGCCGCGCGGCGATGTCGGTGGTGGTGACCAGAGCGACGGGTGCGGCGTCGGTCAGCAGGAAAGCCAGCCGGTCCGCCGGGTAGCTGTCGTCGATCGGCAGGTAGCTCGCGCCCGCGGCCATGACGCCGAGGATCGCGGGGACCATCCAGGCCCGGGGCAGCGCCAGGGCGATCACGGACTCACGGCCCGCGCCGTGGCGTGCGAGCAGGTGGGCGAACCGGTTCACCTGATCCAAGAGCTCACCGAACGTTACCTGCTGTCCGCCGGTGACCAGCGCGACACGGTCCGGATGGTCGGCTGCCACCCGCGCGAACAGTGTCGGCACTGTGACCCGCGGCACCGGCCGCTCGGCCCCGCTCGCCGCCGCGAGCGCCGCGGCCCGTTCGTCCGGGCTGAGCACCGCCAGCCGGCTGACCGGACGGTCCGGGTGACGCGAGATCTCCGCCAGCAGATCGACCAGCCGGTCGGCCAGCCGCCGCGCGGCCGCGGGATCCATGACGTCGGTGGCGTACTCCAGCAGCAGCGTGATGTGGTTGCGCGCGCTTCGGTCGACGAAGGTGACGTCGAGATCGAACTTGACCGTGCCGACCGCCGGGGCCAGCCATCGGGCCGGCAGGCCAAGCAGCGTCCGATCGTCGTCGGCGAGGTGGTGGTAGCCCGTCATCACCTGGAACAACGGGTTGCGGCCGGCCGAGCGGCGCGGGTTGTGGGCGGCGACCACCTGCTCGAACGGGACGTCCTGGTGGTCGAACGCGGCGAGGTCGGTCTCCCGCGTCCGTTCCAGCAGCTCGGCGAAGGCCGGATCGCCGGACAGGTCCGAACGCAGGACGAGGGTGTTGACGAAGAATCCGACGAGGCCGTCGAGCGCCTCATCCGTGCGGCCCGCGATGGGCACCCCGAGGGGGATGTCGTCCCCGGCTCCGAGGCGGTGCAGCAGCGTCGCGATCGACGCATGGGCCAGCATGGACATGCTCGTCGCGGTCCGTGTGCACAGGGCGCGCAGTGCGGTGGCGGTCGCGGCGGGCAGCTCGCGGGTCTCCCGCCCGCCCGCGCCGTCGCGCACCGGCGGACGCGGGCGGTCCAGGGGCAGCGGGATCTCCTCGGGCAGGTCCCGCAGGGCTCGCGACCAGAAGCTGAGCTGCCGGGCGGCGAGGCTGTCCGGGTCCGCGGGCGTCCCCAGCAGATCACGCTGCCAGGCAGTGAAGTCGGCGTACTGGACCGGCAGCGGCTCCCACCCTGGCGCCGCCCCCGCCCTGCGTGCGCTGTACGCGGCATCGAGGTCGAGCAGGAACGGGCGGTCGGACCATTCGTCGGTGGCGATGTGGTGCAGGACGATCGTGAGTACCGACTCGGCGGGGTTGAGCTGGAAGACCGTCATGCGCAGCGGCGGGTCGGCCCCCAGGTCGAACGGCTCCGCGACCGCGGCGGCCACCCGCTCGGCAAGCTCGGCGGGCGCGCACTCGACACGTGCGACCTGCGGCCGGGCCGCCGCGGGGTCGAGGATCCGCTGATAGCCCTCGCCCTCGTGCTCGTCCACGACCGTCCGCAGGACCTCATGGCGATCCGACACGTCTGCCGCGGCCAGCCGCAGCGCTTCAATGTCGATCTCGCCGTACAACTTGATCACCAGTGGATAGTTGTAGGCGTCGGTGCCGTCCGCGAACCGGTCGACCAGCCACAGCCGGCGCTGCGCCGGTGACAGCGCAATCCGCTCCGGGCGCGTCGCGGGAGCGAGCGGCGGTCGGGCCGGCGCCGCGGCGCCCTCGGCGCGCACAGCGAGCGCGGCGACGGTCGGCGCCTCGAACAGGTCGCGAATGGCCAGGTCTGTGCCGAGCGCACCGCGGGCCCGGCTGATCAGTCGGGTGGCGAGCAGCGAATGGCCGCCAAGCGCGAAGAAGTCGTCCGTGACCCCTACCTCGGGCAGGCCCAGCACATCCGCGAACAACATGCGCAGCGTCTCCTCCGTCGGGGACGACGGCGGGCGGCCCGTTGTCCGGGCCACCGTCGGCTCGGCCGGTGGCAGGGCCGCGACGTCGAGCTTGCCGTTGGCGGTCCGCGGGATCTCCGCCATGATCACGAACGCGGCCGGGACCATGTAACTGGGCAGGACGGCGCCCAGATCGCGGCGCAGCCGGGCAACGAGAGCCGCGCCTTCCCGGGCGGCCGTCGGATCATTGGCAAGCGCCGTGCCCGCCGCGCCCCCCGGCTGGTCGTGCGGCTGGTCATCGGGCAGGTAGACGTCGGTCCGCGGCCCCGGGCCGACGTCGGACGCCCGGACGAACACCGCGTCGAACAGGCCGGGGTCTGCCGCGCAGAGGGTGATGTGCGGTTCGTATCCGAGCCGCTCGGCCAGGACGTACAGGTCCTCAGGATCGACGCCGCGGCCGGTCCGGGGGCCCGGTCCCCCGGCGTATCCATCCGACAGCGCCCGGGTGGCGAGCAGTTCGCCCGCGACCCGCGCGTCGGGAATGCGTACGACCCGCAGCAGCGCGGGACGGCCGGACTCCAGCTGGGCGGCCAGGTCCTCCTGATCGATGATCTGCTGGCCCCAGCGCAGGGCCGGCGCCGCGGCCAGCGATACCCACCCGGTCGACCGCGGGCGTATCACGACGTCGAACCGGTGGCGGGTGAGCTCGTTGTGGAACCGGGCCCGCTTGACCCGGATGGACACAGCCGCCTCGGCGGTGTCCGCGAATGCGGTGAAGAACTCCGGCGCCAGGACGAGCTCCTTCTCCAGGCGCAGCCGCCGCTCGACGGCTGCCGCCAGCCGTGCCGGCTCCACGCCGTCGCCGTCGGCGCGGGCGAGCTCGACAGCGGTGTGGAACGCGCGCAGCCGGCCCAGGTTGCGGACGTCACCGACGAACACCGCTCCGCCCGGGGCGAGCAGGCCGAGCGCGCCGTTGAGCACCGAGCGCAGGTAGTCCGCGCTCGGGAAGTACTGCACCACCGAGTTGATCACGATGGTGTCGAAGAAGCCCTCCGGCAGGCCGTCGGTGACGTGCGCCGGCTGGCACCGCAGCTCGACGTTTGCGAACCGGTCGGGGCCGCCCGCCAGCTCGGCGCGCAGCTTCTCGATGACCGGCGCGGCGAAGTCCGTCCCCCAGTAACTCACGGCCCGCGGCCCGAGCTGCCCGAGCAGCAGCCCGGTCCCGACACCGATCTCCAGTATTCGCCGGGGTGCCAGCTCACGGATCCGTTCGACGGTCGCGGCGCGCCACTCCCGCATGTGCTCGTGCGCGATGGGCGCGCCGTCATAGCTGGAGTCCCAGCCGGCAAAGTCCTCGGTCAGCACGGCGGTGGGGATCTCGCTGTACTCGTCGGTGTAGACCTGCCGCCATTCAGCCACCTGTTCGGCCTCGGCCGTGGCCCGGTCCGTCGCCGGCACCTCGGCGGGCACGACGTAGGCGACGAGTGTGCGTGACCCCGGCACGGCGGCGTCCGCAACGGCGATCACCGCTGCCTGGCTGACGCCGAGGTGCCGGTCGAGCGCCGAAGTGATCTCTGCGGGTTCGACGCGGTGGCCGCGGACCTTCACCTGTTCGTCGGTACGCCCCAGGAAGTCGACGTTCCCGTCGGAGTCACGCCGGGTGACGATGTCCCCGGTGCGGTACATGCGGCCGCCCGGCGTGCACGGGTCGGCGACGAACCGGGAGGCGGTCAGGCCGGACCGGCCGAGGTATCCGCGGGCCAGGCCGTCCCCGGCGATGTACAACTCGCCCGGGAACCCGTCGGGAACCGGCCGCAACCAACGGTCCAGAACGTAGGCCCGGGTGTTGCGGATCGGGCGTCCCACTGTCGGGGCCGCGCTGTCGGCCGTGCTCGCGCCCAGCGTGTTGATGGTGTATTCGGTCGGGCCGTAGAGGTTGTACCCGGCGGTGTCCTCGGTGTCGCGCAACCGGTTCCACACCGCCTCCGACACCGCTTCGCCGCCGAGCATCACCAGTGCCGGACGGTTCCCGGCGCCGTCTCCGCCGCGGTCGAGCAGCCCGAGCTCGAACAGGTGGTGGGCATAGGTCGGGGTCACATTGACGACGTCGATGCGCTGCGTGTCGCAATAGGCGACCAGCGCCTCCGCGTCGCGGCGCAGGTTCTCATCACAGATGTGGACCTCGTGGCCCTCGACAAGCCACAGCAGCTCCTCCCACGACATGTCGAAGGCGAACGAGACGGTGTGCGCGATCCGCAGCCGCCGGCCGCCCGCCGCCGCGACGGCCGGACCGAAGATTGCTTCCTGGTGGTTGAGCCACATGTTCGTCAGCCCCCGGTACGGGGTGACGACTCCCTTCGGGCGCCCGGTCGAGCCCGATGTGTAGATCACGTATGCCGGGTGGTCGAGCCGGCCGGCACGATCACGCGCGAAGCCTGCGAGCTCGGCGTCGCGGAGCTCGCCCGCGTCCAGCCGTGCCAGTGCCCCGACGGCCGCGGGGTCGTCGAGCAGCAGCCGCGGCACCGACGCGATGCCGTTCTGGCCGTCCCGCGCCACGTCGGCGGGGACGCTGCCCGGCTCCGCGGGCACCGGAACATCGGCGTCGAGATACCTGGCCGCCGCGAGCGTGGCGACCAGCAGACAGGCCCGCGCATCGACGATCATGTCAGTCAGCCGTCGGGCCGGATGGTCCAGCTCCAGCGGGAGGTAGGCCGCCCCCGTGCGCAGTACCGCGAACAGCGCCACGACCATGTCGACCGAGCGCCCGAGCGCCAGCGCCACCACGGTCTCCGGTCCGGCGCCGTGGGCGAGCAGCAGCCGCGCCAGCCCGTTCACCCGGCTGTCGAGCTCGGCATAACTGACCCGTTCGGCGCCGAAGACCAGCGCTGTGACATCCGGCGTCCGCGCGGCCTGCGCCGCCAGCAGGTCGGCGACGGACTCACCGCCGACCGGCAGCGCCGGGGCCGAGCAGCTGGCCAGGATCTGGGCGCGCTCTTCGGGCAACAGCACATCGAGGGAGCCCACCGGGGCGGACACGTCGGCCGCCAGCAGATCGAGGAGCCCGGCAAACCGCCGGAGCAGCCCCCCGGCCACAGCGGCCCGCACCACATCGGCGCGATACTCCAGGCGCAGCGTGATCCGCGCACCGGGGAACAACACGAACGTCAACGGGTAATGGGTGTGGTCCAGGCTCGTTCCACCGGTGATCCCGTACTCGGCACTGCTGCGCTCCGTCGCGACCTCGTCGATGAAGTTCTGCAGCACGTACAGGGTGTCGAACAGCAACGGATGCCCGCTGGCCCGCTGGATGTCGCCGAGCCCCAGGTACTCGTGTTCCATCAGATCGACACGGTCGGCCTGCACCCGCCGCAGCAGTTCCACGATCGGCTCATGCGGATCCAGGCGCACCCGCACCGGCACCGTGTTCAGGAACAGCCCGATGACCTCGTCGATACCCTCGATGTCGGTTGGACGGCCCGCCACGGTCGTCCCGAACACGACGTCGTCGCTGTCCACCGCGCTCCCCAGCACCAGCGCGAGCGCCACGTTGAAGATGGTGTTCAGCGTGATGCCGTGCCGCCGCGACAGCTCTCGCACCGCCCGCGCCGTGGCGTCCGGCAGCTCGGTGGTCAGCCGCGCCGGGGCGATGGGTGCCAGTCCGCGGGCCGCGGGCACCACCAGGGTCGGTCCCTCCAGATCAGCCAGCCGCGTGCGCCAGGCCTCGGCGGCCGCGGCGGTGTCCTGCCGCCCGAGCCAGCGCAGAAAATCCCGATAGGACGCGGCCGGGACGCCTGTCCCCCCGTCACCGTCATGCTGGTAGAGACCCAGGAGCTGGTCGATCACCAGCGCTCCGGACCACCCGTCCCACAGCAGTACCTGCCGGTTGATGACCAGGCGGTCGCGACCGCCGCCGAGGCGCAGCAGGGTCAGCCGCCACAGCGGCGGGCTCGCGACGTCGAACGGACGCCGCCGGTCCTCGGCCATCAGCCGCTCGGCACGCTCGGCGCGCTCGGGCTCGTCCCACCCGGTCAGGTCGATCTCCTCCAGCGGCGCGGGGAGAGACGCGGCGATGAACTGCACGGGTCCGGGCAGCCCGTCGCCGAGGAAGCCGGCGCGTAGCGCCGGATTGCGAGCCATGAACTCCTCGCACGCGCGGCGTAGCCGGCCAGCATCGAAACGATGATCAAAATCCAGGGCGAACTGGGCGGTGTAGGCGTCGCTCGTACGGTCGTAGGCCGAGTGGAAGAACAGCCCCTCCTGCAGCGGCGACAACGGCCAGATGTCCTCGACCGGCGCCGGGCTCACCCGCTCGATCCGGTCGATGTCAGCCTGGGAGAGGCTGACGAGTTCAAGATCCGAGGGCGCCAGCCCGCGACCGGAGGCGCTTGCCCGGCCCGGTGCCGGTGCCGGTGCGGGTGCGGTCAGCTCGCGCAGCGCGTCCACCCAGCCGTCGACGATCATCGCGGTGTCGGCCGCGGTGAGTCCCGTGGAGAGACAGGTGAAGGTCGCGCGGAGCGTCGGGCCCGCCAGCGTCTCCACACAGACCGCGTCGACGGTCAGCGCATATCCCACGCCCATGGCGGGATCCGGATCGGCGGCAAGCGCGTCGGACTCACCCGCCAGGCCCCAGGCGGCCGGTGCGTCGGCACCGAACCGGCCGAGATAGTTGAACAGCACCTCCGCACGCTCAGCCGCGGCGAAGACCGGGGCCGTGTGGGCGTTCGCGTACCGCAGCATCCCGTAGCCGATGCCGCCGTCGGGCACCGCCCGCAGCCGTTCGGTCACTTCGGCCAGTGCTCCACGCGCGTCCGGGCACGCGGGCAGCCGAACGGGCGCGATCGTGGTGAACCAGCCAACCGTGCGGGACAGGTCGACACCGGCGATGATCTCCTCGCGTCCGTGCCGTTCCAGGTCGACGAGCAGATCGGCCGAACCGTCCCAGCCACGGTGGTCCCGCCATGCCGACACGGCGGTCCGCAGCGCCGCCAGCAGCACGTCGGTGATGTCGGCCCGCGCGGCGGCGGGCACCCGGGTCAGCAGCGGTGCCGTGAGGGAAACCGGCAGCTCGACGACGTGACGGGCGGTGTCCGCGACGGTGCCGACCGCGGCGATCCCCGCGCCTGCTGCCGTGCCCGCCGGTACCAGGCCGGTCGGCACAGTGCCGCTCGGGCCGCCGTGCGCGTCGCGGTCCGGGCCGTCACCGTCCGGGCCGCTGTGCGCGTCGCCCACGAGCCGTCCGCCCGGCGCGAGCGTCGCCGTCCAGTGCTCCAGTTCGCTCAGGCGCCGGAGATCCTGTGCCTGCTCGGCGAAGAAACGGGCAAATGCCCGCAGCGAGGTACCTGCCCGGTCCAGCCTCGCCGGCCGGCCGGCCGTGCACGCCGACCAGGCGGCATCGAGATCCGCCAGGATGATCCGCCAGGACACCCCGTCGACCACCAGGTGGTGCGCAACCAGGAGCAGCCGGCCCGGTTGTGTCCTGCCCGCGTCGAGCCACACCGCCCGCAGCATCGTGCCGGCGTCGGGGTCGAGGCTGCCCGCGGCCGCGGCGGACTCCACCGCGACGACCGCCCGGAGCGCCGGGTTGTCCAATCCGGCGACGTCGACCCGGCTCAGGAGATCAGCGGCCGGAACGGAGCCGGGAGCCGTGGTTTCCAGCAGCCACAGTGCGGGGGCTGCGCGGCGCAGCCGCGCGCGTAGACCGTCATGGTGGTCCAGCACCACCTGCAGGGCGGCCCGCAGCGAGCCGAGGTCCACCCCGGCGGGCGCCTGGACCAGGAACGCCTGGTTGAACCGCGCGATCGGCCCGCCCCACTCGGCCAGGTGCCGGACGATCGGCAGGGGGACGAAGACCCCGACGCCGTCGGGGTCTTCGTCCGCACCCGCGTACGCCCCGGTGCCGCCGCCATCCTCACCGGCCGCGGCACCCGATGCGTCGGGATGCGTCGCGTCGGGATGCGCGGCGGCGAGCGCGGCCGGTGTGCGGTGGGTGAACACCTCACGCGGGGTGAGCGTGAGCTGTTCCCGCCGGGCCCGGTTGACGAGCTGGATGGCGATGATGCTGTCCCCGCCGAGGGCGAAGAAGTCATCGTCCACGCCGGCCTGTTCCAGGCCGAGGACCGCGGCGAACAGCGCGCACAGGGTACGTTCGCGGTCTGTGCGCCCAGCCGTTGTGCGGACCACCGCATCGATGTCCGGGGCGGGCAGCGCCGAGCGGTCGAGCTTTCCGTTGCGTGTCAGCGCAAACGCGTCCAGCGCCACGAACGCCGCGGGGACCATGAACTCCGGCAGGGCCGCGGCGACGTGCCCGCGCAGGCTCTCGCCGTCGATCCGCAGCCCGGGGCGGGCGACGGCGTAAGCGACGAGCCGCCGGTGACCGGGCCGGTCCTCCCGGGCGAGGACCACCGCGCGCTCCACCGTCGGATGGGCCTCGAGCACCGCCTGGATCTCGCCGGGCTCGATCCGGAACCCACGGATCTTGACCTGGTCGTCGGCCCGGCCGAGGTACTCCAGGCCACCGTCGGCGGACCAGCGCGCACGATCACCTGTGCGGTACATCCGCGTGCCGGGGCCACCGAAGGGGTCGGCGACGAACCGCCGCGCGGTCAGCGCCGGGCGTCGCAGATAGCCGCGAGCGAGCTGGCCGCCGCTGACATACAGCTCCCCCGCGATACCGGCGGGTACCGGCATGAGGTGCTGATCGAGGATCCGGGCCCGCAGGCCCGGGATGGGCGCACCGATCGCGCCACCGCGGGCCGTGGTGGCGATGGTCCGGTCCAGCCGCAGGTAGGTGACATGCACGGTGGTCTCGGTGATGCCGTACATGTTGACCAGCGTGGGAGCGTCGTCGCGATGCCGGGCGTACCACGCGGGCAGCCGGCCGAGATCCAGCGCCTCACCACCGAAGATCACATACCTGAGCGCCAGCTCGGAAGGATCACGCCCGCCGTCACGGTCGGCCTCGAGCAGCTGCCCGAAGGCGGACGGCGTCTGGCTGAGGACCGTCACCGCCTCACGTCGCAGCAGCTCCAGAAACGCCTCCGGGGACCGGGAGACGTCGTGGCCGACGACGACGAGCCGGCCCCCGTGCAGCAGGGGGCCCCACAGCTCCCACACGGAGAAGTCGAAGGATGCCGAGTGGAACATCGTCCACACGTCGGTCCTACCGAAGCCGAACCACGCCCGGGTATGGGCGAACAGCCGGGTCACGGCCTCATGCGGGACCACGACGCCCTTGGGCTGGCCGGTGGATCCGGAGGTGTAGATGACGTAGGCGGGATGGCCGGGCAGCGCTCGTCCCGGTGGCGGCCGCTCCGGCGACTCCCGCGCCAACGCGGCCAGGACGAGCGGGTCGTCCACCGCTATCAGCGGCGCCCCGGCGCGGGCCGGAAGCGCGGGACGCCCACCGGCCGCGGTCAGCACGCACACCGGCGCGGCGTCCCGCAGCATGAACTCGAGGCGGTCCGGCGGGTAGGTGACGTCCAACGGCAGGTAGGCACCGCCGGCTTTCTGCACCGCCAGCAACGCGACGACCAGATCGATCGAGCGCGCGAGCGCGACGGCGACGATCGATTCGGGGACGACCCCACGCCCGGCCAGCAGACCGGCGAGCCGGTTCGCGCGGGCATCGAGCTCCGCGTAGGTGATCTCGCTGTCGCCACACCGGACGGCGGCCGCATCCGGCGCGCGGCGCGCCTGGGCCTCGAACAGCTCCGGCAGGGTCGCGACCGGCTCGGCAGCGGTCGGTATCCCTCGCGGTATCCCCTGCTCACCGCTGCCGGATTCCCCGGCCGCACAGACACCGGCGCCCGCTGGCAACGCTGCCCGTTCGGCCTGGGCCATCGCGTCCAGCCGGCCTACCGGGCTCTCCGGGCCGGCCGCGATGGCCCCGAGCAGAACAAGAAATCGATCCGCGAGCGTGACGACGGTGTCGCGATCCAGCAGATCCGGGAAGTAACGCAGTGTGAGACGCATGCGCTCGCCGGGGATCACCCGGACCGTGAGCGGGTAGTGGGTGGCGTCGAAGCCGTCCAGCCCGGCCAGCCGCAGCCCGGTCGCCCGCGGCAGCAGGGTGGACCGGTCGAAGGGGTAGGACTCCAGCACGAGGAGCGTGTCGAACAGCTCCCCGCCGCCAGCGGCTTCCTGGATGTCGCCGAGGCCCAGGTAATGATGGTCGAACAGGGCGTTCTGCTCGGCTCGCAGCCGGCGCAGGAGGTCGGCAACGGTCTGCGCCGGATCGAGGACGACACGGACGGGGATCGTGGTGATGAACATCCCGATCATGTCCTGCGCACCGGCGAGATCCGGCGGCCGACCAGCGACGGTGGTGCCGAACACCACGTCGTTGCGGCCGGCCGCACGGCCGAGCAGAACCCCCCAGGCGGCCTGCAGCAGCGTGTTGAGGGTGCTCCCGTGCTCGCGGGCGAAGCCCGTCAACCGCGAGGTCAGCGCGGCCTGGGCGCAGCGTTCGACGGCTTCCGGTGGCGCACCGCCGGGCGCGTCGTTGCGCTGCCCCGTGCGCTGGCCGGACGGACGGGCGGCGCCACGGGCGAGCAGGGTCGGTTCGGTGACGCCCTGGAGCGCCCGTGCCCACGCCGCCCGCGCGGTCTGCCTGTCCTGTCCGGTGAGCCACCGTAGGTAATCGGTGTAGGGCCGTGCTGGTGAGGGCAGGCCCGCGAACCCGGCTGTCCCCTCGCGGCCCGGGGCGGCCTGCCCGTACCGGGCGAACAGCTCGCGCAGCAGCAGCGGCAGGGACCAGCCGTCGAGCACGATGTGGTGCGAGCAGACCGCGAGCCGGTAGGCCTCGGGACCGGTCCGGACCAGCAGGAACCGGACGAGAGGCGGCCTGGACAGGTCGAAGCGCGCCAGCCGGTCCGCGCTGGCGAGCCGCTCGGCCTCAGCCAGCCGCTCAGCGGGCGGCCATCCCGCAAGGTCGGCCTCGGTCCACTCCGGGTCGACCGCCGGCAGGACCACCTGGACGGGGAGGTCCCCGTCGGGCACGAATGCCGTCCGCAGATTCTCGTGCCGGTCGAACAGCGTGCGCGCCGCGGCCCGCAGCCCCGCGGTGTCCAGCGGGCCGTCGAGATCGACGATGAGCTGCAGGACGTAGACGTCCGCCGTATCGGCGGTCTCGCCGTCGTAGAGCGCGTGAAAGAGCAGTCCGGACTGCAACGGTGACAGCGGCCAGACATCGGTCAGCCCCGGGTGGCGCAGCCGCCAGCGGTCGAGGTCGTCAGGGCTCGCGTCGACGAGTGCGTACGCATCCGCATCGCGGGCCCCCTCCCCCTCCGCGTCCGCGGTCGCGGTTTCCGCCTCGGTGGTGGCCGCCGTCCCGAACCTGGCCAGCCCGGCCGCGGTCGGGTGTTCGAAGACATGCCGCAACGCGCAGGTCAGACCAGCCGCTCGCGCCCGTGCCACCAGCTGGAAAGCGAGGATGCTGTCCCCGCCGAGATGAAAGAACGAGTCGTCGGCGCCGACCCGATCGAGCCCGAGAACGTCGGCGAACAGGCCGCACAGCACGCTCTCGGCCGACGTGACGGGCATCCGCGAGCCGGTGGCTACCCCGAGGTCGGGTGCGGGCAGCCCACGCCGGTCGAGCTTCCCGTTCGGTGTCGTCGGCAGCGCCGGCAGCGACACGAACGCCGCGGGCACCATGTGGTCGGGAAGCGAGCGGGCGAGGTGTCCGCGCAGGTCCGCGATATCGGGTGCGGTGCCGTCGGCAGGCACCAGATAGGCGGCCAGGCGCGGCCCGGACGCGCCCCCGTCCCACGCCACTACGGCACAGCGCGCGACTGCGGGGTGCTGACCGAGAACCGCTTCGATCTCCCCCGGCTCGATCCGGAAACCGCGCACCTTGACCTGCTCGTCCACGCGGCCGAGGACCTCCAGTTCAGCGCTCCCGGAGTCCCCTGGGACGTTCCACCGCGCCAGGTCGCCGGTGCGGTAGAGCCGCCCACCATGATCGAACGGATCCGCGACGAACCGGGACGCGGTCAACGCCGGCCGGCCGAGGTACCCGTCGGCCACCCCGGCACCGGCGATGTACAGCTCGCCGGTGCCGCCGGGAGCGACGGGCATCATCGCGGCATCCAGCACGTAGACGCGGGTGGCGCGGATCGGCCGCCCGATGGCCGGTCGACCGGCACCGGCCAGGACGGGGCTGGTAGTCGACCAGATGGTGGTCTCGGTCGGGCCGTACATGTTCACGACCTGCTCGGCGCGCGCGGTGAGCACGGCGGCAAGCTCGCGCGACAGCGGTTCGCCGCCGGTGAGCACCCGCACCCCGGGGAACGCGGCCTCGCTCGCGTCGACGATCGACCGCCACCGGGACGGGGTCGCCTGCGCGAGGGTGACCTCGCCGGCCGTGAGCAGGGCGGCGAGCCGGGCCGGGTCACGGGCCTCGTCCTGGTCCGCCAGGCGCACGGCGGCACCGGTGGTCAGCGGTGTGAGTAGTTCCAGGGCGGCGATGTCGAAGGAGAGTGTGGTCAGTGCCAGCACCCGGTCGTCCGGCGCGATGCCGAGCAGCTCAACCATGCAGCTGAGGAAGTTCGTGAGCGCGCCATGCGGGACGATCACGGCCTTGGGGCGTCCGGTCGACCCGGATGTGTAGATCACATAGGCGGTGGACGCGGGATCGAGGGCGGGCAGCGTCACCCCGCCGGGTGCCATCTCGCCGGCTGCCGCTTCACCGGGCCTTGAGCCGCCCGGGGCGGCATCGAGAACGATCGTCCCGACCTCGTCCGGGATCGGCAGGGCGGGGAGCAGCGCACGGGTGGTCACGATCAACGCCGGTCGGGCGTCAGCGAGCATGAAACCGATACGGTCGGCCGGGTAGCCGGGGTCGATCGGCAGGTAGGCCGCGCCGGCACGGTTCACCCCGGCCAACGCCACGATCATGTCGATGGTACGCGGGACGGCCAGGGCGACCACCTGACCGGGGCGGATGCCCCGGGCGAGCAGACTGCGCGCGAACGCCTCGGCCCGGCCAGCCAGCTCCCGGTAGCTCACCGCGGTGCCAGCGGCCACGACAGCCGTCCGGTCAGGGGCCCGGCTGGCCTGTCGGAGGAACAACTCGGTCCAGCTGGTGGCCGGGCCCGGTTCATCGGTGTCGTTCCACTCCACCAGCAGCCGGTGGCGTTCAGCGTCGGAGAGCAGCTCGAGCGCGCCGATCGGCCGGTCCGGCTCGTCGAGTGCCCCCCGCAGGAAGCGTTCGAGATGGCGCAGGATGCCCGCGGCGGATGACGCGGACAGCACCGCTGTCAGGAATGTCGCCTCCAGCTCGAGCCCGTCGTCCGCCAGTTCGGCGACGACGCTCAACGGGAGCTGCGCGCTGCCGTTGTGCAGGGGACGGCGTTCGCTGTGCAGCGCACCGGTGTCCAGGTGCGCGGCGGCCGGGGCCCGTACGGCGAACATCGTGGTGAAGACGCTGGCCACGCCGTCGACCCGAGGCGGGTTGATCTCCCGGACAATGTCTTCGATGTCGACGTCCTGGTGCGCGAAGGCGCCTCGGCAGATTTCGCGGATCCGGACAAGGAGAGCGACGAAGGAATCCGACGACCGCGGCTGTACCCGCAGGCAGATGGTGTTACCGAAGTAGCCGATCAGACGGTCGGCGCCGGCGCCGTCCCGGTTGACCACCGGCGATCCCAGCACGAAGTCGGTCGACCCGGTGTAGCGGTGTATCAGCCCGCTGAAGGCGGCCAGCAGCACCATGAAGGGAGTCGCGCTGTGGGCGGCGGCGAGCGCTCGGATGCGCGGGACGAGTCCCGGCGCGAAGCGGCAGGTGACCTGGCCGCCGGCATCCGCGGCAGGGGCCACAGAGGTATCACCGACCGTGCCGGCTTGCGCCGTCACCTGTCCGTCCGGCACGTCGCGCGACAGCCCGTCGGGCAGCCGCACCGGATCGGGCAGCGGAGTCAGCCGCTGCCGCCAGAACGCGACGCCATCGGTGGGGATGGCGGCGTCACACGCGGCGGCGGTCGTATGCGCGGCGGTGGTGTCCCGTCCGGGTGCCAGGTCGAGGTACTGCGCGGCGTCCTCATCGCGCGTTACGTGCGCGCTCCCCGCGGCTCGGCGCCCATAGTGCGCGAGGAGCTCCTGGAAGAACACCTCCCAGGCACCGTCGTCCCAGGCGATGTGGTGGGCAACGAGAACGAGTGTGTGCCGGTCGGTGGCCCGGCGGATCAGAGCCACCCGCAACGGTGATTCGGACGCGAGGTCGAAGACGTGCCGGGACTCCTGCCGCGCGATCTCCGCCACCAGCGCGTCGCGGGCGGCGGCAGGCTCTCCGGATACGTCCCGGCTCGTCCATATCGGGGTGAGGCCGGAGTGGATGACCTGCTCCGGACGACCGTCCGCGGCCACGCGGTAGGTGGTGCGCAGGATTTCGTGCCGTCCCGCGACGGCTGACAGCGCTTCGCGCAGGCCGGCACCATCCAGCTGGCCCGTCACCTCGAACGCCGCGCAGATGTTGTAGGCGACGCTGTGGGGGTCGAGCTGTTGGAGGAACCACATCCGCAGCTGGCCCGGGCTGAGTGGGTACCCGTGGCCCGGGATCCGGCGCGGGCGGACGGGTTCGGCCGGCACCTGGTGGGAGGCGAGCCGCTCCGCCGTCAACCGACGTCGCAACAACTCGCGCTTACGCTCCTGGGACTCGGGGCTCGCCACGATGTCCACCACCTCCGGGTCTGCTACCTGATACAAGATCTTTTATGGGCCGCGTCGCGCGGTCCCGGCGATGGCCGGGCCACGGCGAGCCCGCCGACCGGTCCAGAGCCGGTCATCCGCCCAGCTGCCGACGCAGATCCCGTTTGTCGATCTTTCCGACGGCGGTGAGCGGGAATGCCTCGACGACGGCGAGCCGGTCGGGCCACATGAACCGGGCCAGGCCACGCTCATGGAGGTAAATTTTGATCATTTTGAGCGTCACGGTCGCGCCCGGTGTGAGGACGACCGCCGCGCAGACGCTCTCGCCGACGTCCTCGTCCGGCATCCCGACCACGGCGGCCTGGGCGATCGCCGGATGGGTGAGCAGATGTTCCGCCAGCTCATCCGCGGAGATGTTCTCCCCGCCCCGGTTGATCACGTCCTTGACCCGGCCCACCACCACGAGATGGCCGGTCGGCAGCTGCCGTACGAGATCACCGGTCCGGTAGAACCCGTCCGGGGTGAACGCGGCCGCGTTGTAGGCGGCGGCCCGGTAATAGCCCCGAATCGTGTACGGACCGCGGGTCCACAGCTCCCCCACCTCGCCGGGCTCGACGTCAGCACCCGAGCGGTCCACAACGCGGACCTCGTCGGCGGGAGAGAGCGGCCGGCCCTGCGTGGTAAGAATCAGCTCCTCAGGATCGTCCGGCCGGGTGTAGTTGAGCAGGCCCTCCGCCATCCCGAAAACCTGCTGCAACCTGCCGCCCAGCGCGGGCGTGACCCGCCGGGCGAGGTCCGCGTCGAGCTTCGCCCCGCCTACCTGCACAAGCCGCAGGCTGGAGATGTCCGGCTGCTCCCACTCGGCCGCCTGCACCCACAGCCGGACCAGCGGTGGCACCAGAGCCGTCACTGTCACCCGCTCACCGGCGATCAGCCCGAACGCGACGTCCGGACTCGGCGACGTCGCCATCACCACCGTCCCGCCGACACCGAAGATGCCGAGAATGCCGGGACAGGCCAGCGGGAAGTTGTGCGCGGCGGGCAGCGACACCAGATAGACGTCCTCGGCGGTCAGGCCGCACAGCTGTGCGCTGGCCCGAGCGTTGTAGGCGTAGTCCCGGTGGGTGCGCGGGATGAGTTTGGGCTTCCCGGTCGTGCCACCGGAGATGAGCAGCACAGCCACCCCGGCCGGATCGGGTGCCCCCGCGGTGGCGGTTCCGGCCAGTTCGCTTCCGGCCGGAACGGATCCAGCGGCGGCGGACGAGGGAGCGCGGGACGCGGGATTGTCCGACGATCCCTCGGCGGCCCGGCTGGCCGCGCCGCGGGTCGACAACGCGTCCAGCGCGGTGAAAGGCCCCGGCACGCCCGCGACCAGGACGTGCCGCAGCGACGGCACGACGTCGACGAGTTCTCGGGCGAGCGTGCGGTGGTCAAACCCCTCGTGCTGGTCGGGGATGGCATAGGCCACCGCCGCCGAGAGCCGCGCGAAGTGCTCGATCTCGACACGGCGATGCGCCGGCAGTGCCAGCACTCCGACAGCGCCGAGGCGCAACAACGCGAACAGCACGGTCACGAACTCGATGCGGTTGGGCAGGTGCACGATGACCCGGTCGCCGGGACCGATCCCGAGCGTGGCGATGCCTGCCGCGAGATCGTCCACAGCGCGGTCCAGCTCGGCATAGCTGATCCGCTCGGTGGCGGCTACCAGAGCCGTTGCGGCACCGAACCGGCGGGCCGACTCCCTCAGCAGGTCACCGAGGGTCTCCTCCCGCCAGTACCCCTCGTCGCCGAACCGGCGCGCGAGCTCCGCCGGCCACGCCACCCACTCCTCGTCGAGGGATACCGGTGCCGTGTCCGGGGCGGTCACCGTCCTGCCCCGGTGCGGTCGACGCCGGCACCGGTGCCGTCCAAACCGGCAGCGCACGAACCGGTGCCGTCCGCCACCGTGACGCTCATGACACCCGTCGCAGGCTCAGCGGCACTCGTCCGACCGGTGTCCGGCTCGTCGAGACGTGCCGCGACCTCGTCGTCCGAAAGGGCCGCGATCTCCAGGACGATGGCGGCGACACGCTCCAACCGTCCGAGTGCCGTCTCCGCCTGGCGCATCCGCTCGGCGAGCCCCGCGACCGTCGGCGCGCCGAACAGCGTCCGTACCGAGACGTCCACCGTGTCCAGCTCCTGGCGCAGGCGGGCGACCAGCGCGGTGGCGAGGACGGAATCACCACCCAGCGCGAAGAAGTCGTCGCTGACACCGAACTCCGGTGCGTCACCGCCGGGCACGGCGAGCAGCTCCTGCCACGTCTTCATGACCACCCGTTCCAGGTCTGTCCGTGGCGGGGTCCGCGCGGCCGCGGGCGCGCCTGCGGCCCGCTCCAGCAGCGCGCCCACGCTCGCACGGTCGATCTTTCCGTTGGCGGTGAGGGGCAGCCGCTCCAACGTGACGACCCGATCCGGCACCATGTGCGGGGGCAGCACCGTACGGAGACGGTCGCGGATCGCCCTGGCCTCGACCGACGCCTGCGATGCTCCGCCGGGCACGACGCCGACGCCGAGCGCCGGCCCCCGCCCGGGAACACCGCTGATCAGCACGGCCACCCCCGCGCTGATGCCCGGTACCGCCGCAAGCGCGGCCTCGACCTCACCGAGCTCGATCCGGAATCCACGGATCTTGACCTGGTCGTCCCGGCGACCGAGAAACTCGACGCTGCCGTCCGGCAGGTAGCGGGCCAGGTCACCGGTGCGATACCAGCGCGCGCCCGCGAACTCCACGAAACGGTCGGCGGTGCGATCCGGGTCGCCGAGGTAGCCACGGGCGACGCCGTCTCCACCGATCCACAGCTCACCCGCGACGTGGTCCGGGCAGTCACGGTCACGGATGTCGACCACACGCAGCCGCACGTTGCGCAACGGCGTGCCGTAGGGCACCGAGCGCCAGTGCGCCGGCACCGGGCCGCCGCCCACCACCTCGCAGACCGTTGAGTGGATGGCCGTTTCGGTGGTACCGCCGAGCCCGAGGAACCGGCATCCCGCAGCCGCGGCTGCCAGCCTGCCGGGCAGATCGACGCCGACCCGGTCGCCACCGAGCAGGACGGCCCGGAGGCTGTCGCCCAGCTCCGTTCCCACGTCGAGGATCATGTCCAGTACGGTGGGGACGCAGTTGAGCACCGTCACGCGGTGGTCACGGATCAGCTCGGCCCAGCGCCGCGCCTCCCGGCGGGACTCCTCGTCCACCATGACAACCGCGCCGCCGACGGACAACGGGGCGAACAGATCGAACACGGAGAGGTCGAAATCGAGCGCGGATACCGCGAGCGTCCGGTCATCCGCGCCGAGAGCAAGCCGCTCGACCAGGTCGTCGATGGTGTTCATCACGGCGCGATGCCCGACCTCGACGCCCTTGGGCTGACCTGTTGAACCGGATGTGAACAGCACATATGCGGGTTCGTCCAGGCGGCCTGGCCCGTCCGCCGCCGCCAGCACGGGAGCCTCGATCGCGGCGGCCCGCAGCGCCTCGGCCAGGCAGATCCGCACAACTCCTTCATGACTCTCGTGGCCCTCGTGGCCCTCGTGGCCCGCATGCGCGCTGCCGCCGGACGACCCGACGATCATCACAGTGAAACCGGCGCTGGCGGTGATCCTGCGCACCCGCGCGAGCGGTTGATCTGCTCCTATCGGGACGTATGTCGCGCCGGCGGCGAGCACACCCAGCACCGCGGTCACCTGGTCCGGCCCCTTGGGCAGGCTGACACCGACCAGATCGCCCGGATGCACGCCACAGCGGGCGAGCGCACCCGCGACCCGCAGCGCCCGCCCGGCGAGCTCCCCGTACGAGAGCACGCCGCGGCGCCCGGCGGCCTCCTGGTCATCCGCCTCACTGTCAGCGGCCTCACGGTCAGCGGCCTCACGGCGGGGCCGGGCGCGGCCGGGTATCGCGGCCGCGTCCCACAACAGAGCGGGTGCGTCGGGTCCGCGCGCCGCGTGCGCGAAGAAGCCCTCGTGCAGCAGCCGCCGCGATCGTGGCCCGGCGGTGTCGCCGACCGCTCGGCGGACGTCGCGGACCGAGTCCCCGACCAGTCCATCCACGGGGATGTCCCACGTCACGCCGCCGTCCGCGAGGCCTCGCACCAACCGCTCGAACGCATCGAACATCGCGTCCACCACGCCAGGAGCGAATGCGCCGTCCCGGCTGTCCCAGTTGACGAGCAGGCCGCCGTCGAGCTCGGTGACCTGGGCGTCCAGCAGTACCTGCGGCCCCTGCGAAATGATCCACACCGGGTCGCCGAAGTGCCGGCGGACCGCCGGGCCGAACAGCTCACCGAGATTGAGCGCGCTGGTGAAGACCACCGGGGCGAGCATCTGCTCGCCCGTGCGGCGGGTCAGCTCCCGCAGCACCTCGACACCAGAGTACTCGGCGTGGGCCGCGTCGGCGTGCAGGCGCGCCTGCACGCGCCGGACGCGGCTGGTGAAGTCGAGGCTGTCGGAAAGGTCGACCTCAAGCAACACCGAGCTGGTGAAGTCACCGACGACCTGGTTGACATCGGGATGGGCCTGCTCACGGTCGAACAACGGGACGTTGAGGACGAACCGCGGTTGTGCGCTCCATCCCCCGAGAACCTCGGCGAACGCGGTCGCCACAGCCATCGCGGGGGTGACTCCCCGGCTGTGGGCGGCCCGGCCCAGCGCCTGTCGCGCCGCGGGCGTCAGCATGAAGTGCCGGCGGGAGACGCGGGCCTGGCCGCCGCTGGCGGGGCGCCCCGCCGCCCGCGGAAGATCCGGAGCGCCGGGCATGCCCGGCAGCCGGTCCTGCCACCATTGGGCGGCGCGGCGGGCGGCTTCGCGGCGGGCGGGCACCCGGGCCGTCCGATACTGGCGGTAGCCGTAGCCCAGGACGGGCTGCTCCTCGTCGGGGTGCTCGTAGAGCCAGGCGAGATCGGTGAGCAGGATCCGATAGCTGACCGCGTCAGCGGCCACCATGTCGACGTCGATGTGCAGCCGGGTACGGCCGCCGGGCAGCAGGCTCAGCGCCGTCGAGAACACCTCGCCATGCTCGATGTCGAGGACCTGGTGCGACAGCTGGTCGCGTAGCGCTTCGAGCCGACGCGTCGCTTCCTCGTCGCCGAGCCCGCGCAGATCGTGCACGCTCAGGCCGCGCCAACCGGACATCGCCTCGATGACCTGCCGGCCGTTGTCGGTGATCCGCACCCGCAGCATGTCGTGGCGGGCCACGAGCCGCTCGACGGCGATCCGCAGCCGGTCCGGCGCCACTTCGGCGCCGTCGAACTCGGTGTAGAGGTGAGCCGCGACGCCACCGAGCGGCTGACCGGCGCCCCGGCCGACCCAGTAGGCGTGCTGCATGAGCGCGAGGGGGAACTCGGCGTCCTGGTCCGGCTGCTGGTCCGGCTGCTGGGCCGCCACCGGGCCGGCGGGCGTCGGGCCGGGCCCGACATGGGTGGAGCCGACACGGGTGGACAGCAGTGTGAACCAGCCGTCGATCGTCGGGTTCTCCGCAAGCTCGCCGAAGCTCACCTCGATACCGGCGCGCCGCCATTGGCCCACCGTCCGCATGAGCGCGATGGATTCCAGCCCGAGCTCGAACAGGTTCGTCTCGTCGCCGATCTCGCCGGGATCCTCTTCGAGGAGCTCCGCCACGGTCAGGCGTAGCTGTTGAAGGTCCCGGATCATGCCGGTCTCCGAGAACGCGGCGGTCTCGCGCGAACCGGCCGGGACGAGGAAACGGCTGACGCTGCGCAGCTTCTCGCGGGTCTCCTCCAGCTCGCGGTCGGGATCGGACTGCTCGACGATCCCGGCGCCCGCGCGCAGCCAGGTATGCCCATCCCGCTGGAACACCGTGCGTAGTGCCAGGGCCGCGTCGAGCGCTCCGTCGGAATCCACGGTGACCACCGCGCCGCTGTAGAGGCCGCGCGGCTCGCGCTCGAACCGCGCGATCGCGGCGCAGGCGGCGGTTTTCGGCACCCCGGACGCGGTGATGGAAGGAAACACCGCGGCCAGCGCGTCCCAGGCATCACGCCCGGCCGCGAGACGGCCACTGACCCGGGAGGCGAGGTGCTGGACGCTCCCGCGTTCCACCACCTGCATGAACTCGTCGACGACCAGCGAGCCGTCCCGACACACCCCGCGCATCTCGTGCTGGCATGCCTGGACGGAAACAGCGTGCTCGTAGATCTCCTTGGGGTCCCCGAGCAGCACGTCGCGCAGCCGGCGGTCGGCCGACGCGTTACCACACAGCGCTCTGGTACCTGCCAGCGGCTGAGTCGAGACCGAACCGTCCGCCAGGACCTCGGCCACGGTCTCGGGGCTGAAGCCCGCCGCCCGCAGGCCGCCCAGGTCCAGCAGGAAGGATCGCGCCGGTGTGTTGCCGCGCCGGCCGGCCTCGTACGTCGCCACCATGTCGATGTCGCCGTCAACCGGCACGACGCGGGAAAGAATCACCTTGCGCAACCGCGCGGCCCGGATGTCCGCGATCGCCGCCGCGACCACCTGCCGATACTCCTCGCCGCCCCGCTCGCGGTCGGCTGCCGGTCCGGGAACTCCCCTCGGCGTCGGTCGCGGCCCGCTCACGGCGCGGGCGAGATCGGAAAGATCGGATTCCTCGGCGGCGCGCAGCACGGCGCCGCCCGCGGACAGCCGTACCTCCCGCTCCGGGACGATCAGATGCAGGAGCGGGCCGTCACCCGCGAGGTGAGCAAGCCCGTGCAGCAGGTAGCTGAGCTCGAACCCGGCCCACCCGTAGGCACGCCATCCCTCGATGGCGAGGGAGGCGAGGATCCGGGCGACTCCTCGGAGGGGATCCTCTCGGGTCGGCGCCACCCGCCACGTCTCCCCTTCCCGGTACCGGATCTCGTCCCGATACAGGATGATCTCCGCCAGCGCGCCGGAGGCGCATGACCATTGCCCGCCACGCTCGTAGACGACGAAGGGACTCACGGACCCGCGGGCAAACTCCGTTGCTGCCACCAGGGGCTCGTTGCTGATCGGCACCGACCGCAGGTGGTAGCCCGGGAACGGGGTCACCGGGAGACGGAGGAGACGGCGGGATCCGCGGAGACGGGACGCTCGCGAGCGTCCCGCTCCATCCGTGCGATCAGGCTCGCGGGACGCAGGTCCGTCCAGTTCGCCTCGATGTAGTCGAGGCAGGACTGACGGGAGCCGGCCCCGTGCACGACCCGCCAGCCAGCGGGGACGGTCGCGAAGGTCGGCCACAGCGAGTGCTGGCCCTCGGAGTTCACCAGCGCGTAGAAGGTGCCGTTCTCGTCATCGAAGGGATTCGTCGACATGAAATGCCGTCTCCTCAGATCGTGTCGGCACGGAAGATAGCCGAACTTAGGTAAGGTTAAACTAATAAATACTTCGTGTCACCTGCCGCCGAAGCCCGCCTGGGCGCGGGCCAGCCGGCAGCACGGGCCAGCCGGCGCTGCGGTGCTCCCGCGGCAGTCAGACAAGCTCGCCCGCCGCCAGGCGTACAACCCGCGGCAGCCGCTCGATGGTGGCCGCGCGGTGGGCGATGACGATGAGCGTCCGTCCCGCCCGCAGCCGCTCCACCGCCGTCTCCAGGCGTCGCGCGACATCCGGATCCAGATCCGCGGTGGCCTCGTCCAGCAGCAGCACGGGAGGATTGACGAGCGCCGCCCGCAACAGCCCGACGATCTGGCGTTCGCCGGCCGACAGCCGCTCGCCCCGCGATCCGATGTCGGCGTCCAGACCACCGGGAATGCCGGCTACCCAGTCGCTCAGGCCGAGCTGCTCCACGGCCCGCTCCATCGCCGCCCGCGGCGGCTCGCCGGGTGTCAACGCGAGATTCTCCGCGAGAGTCCCAGTGATCATATGGACCTGCTGCGGGATGAGCACGATGCGCTGGCGCACCTGTTCCGCGGGGACGGTGCGCAGATCGACATCGCCGAACCGGACGGCCCCCTCGTCCGGTTCGTAGAGACCGCTCAGCACCTTCGCGAGGGTGGTCTTGCCCGAACCGGTGGCGCCGACCATCCCGGACCGATCACCGACGGGGAATCCGACCGAAACACCCCGCAGGACCTCTTGACCGGGGAGATAGCCGAAGCGCAGCCCGTCCGCGACCAGGTCGGCGCGTGCCGGCAACGTCACGCCGGTCTCGGGCCGGGCACCCGGCTCGGGCCGGGTCACGTCCAGCAGGTCCGTCAGCCGCGCGAGCCCCACCCTGACCGTCTGGAGCTCGCCGGCCAGCCGCGACAGCCCCAGCAGTCCCTCGAACAGGTTGCGGGTCGCGATGACGAAGACCACGATCGTGCCGACACCGACGTGGCCCGCGCGGACCAGCCACACGCTCAACAGCAGCAGCGCCGCGGTCGCCATTCCTTCGAGCAGGCTGAACAGCTCCAGCCGGTTCTGGACAGCCACCGCCCGGTTGGACGCCCGCAGCAGTTCGCCGTTGTCCCGGCGGAACCGGTT
Source organism: Protofrankia sp. CiP3 (assembly GCF_917627345.1). Lineage (NCBI taxonomy): Bacteria > Bacillati > Actinomycetota > Actinomycetes > Frankiales > Frankiaceae > Protofrankia > Protofrankia sp. CiP3. The sequence goes on from NZ_CAKJTM010000011.1 coordinate 46,164, forward strand.
CACCCACTCGTCCGCCCGCCCGGCCACGACCAGCGCCTCGCTGGCCGCCAGCGCCTCGGTGAAGGTCGCGGTCATCGTCGCGTCCGCCGCGGCCTGCCGGCCGAACACCACCGGGGCGCCCCGGTTGAACCAGCGGATGACCGCGAACGCGGCCGGCAGGAAGAGCAGCACCAGGATCGACGCCAACATCCACGAGTAGGCGACCAGGACCGCCGCCGTGAGCATGATTGTGAGGCCCAGGCCGAGCAGGTTGGGCAGCTGGTCGCGAACGAACAGCGCGAGGTCGGCGATCTCACCTGTGGCCCGGCGGAGCAGGTCGCCGGTCCGGTGCGTCTCGACGAACCGCAGCGGAGCGGCCGCGAGCCGCTCGACCGCGAGGTCACGCAGGTCGCGCACGACCCGTTCGCCCGCCCGCGTCAGCAGCAGCTCCGACCAGCGCAGCAGCAGGAGACGGGCGACGACCAGCAGGATGAGGACACCGACCGCGGCCGCCAGGCCGGCACGGTCATGATTGATCACCGCGTCGACGCCACGGCCGATCACAGGTGCGACCGCGACCACGGCCCCGGTGCTCGCGACGGTGGCCAGCAGGGCGGCCGCGAGGATCCGTCGATAGGGACGCAACCGCGGCAGGAAACGCCGGAACGCCTTGCGGACGTCAGGATCCTCAGCCAGCATCCGGGCCTCAGCCACGATGCCCTCCCGTACCGGCCAAGCGACTCTCACCAGGCCCGCCAGGCCCGCCAGGCCCGCCAGACCCGGCGGGCCCGCTGGTAACGGCCGCGGGCGCCGGTTCCAGCGTCACCACCCGGTCGGCCGCGGCCAGCACCGCCGGCCGGTGCGAGATCACGACCAAGGTCGTACCGGGTGCCCAGGCCCGCAGCCTCTCGAGGATCATCGCCTCGGTCACGGCGTCGACCGCCGAGGTCACATCGTCGAGGACGAGAACGTCCGGGCCGCCGAGCAGCCCACGTGCCAGCGCCAGCCGTTGGCCCTGCCCACCGGACAGGGTGCTGCCCCGCTCGCCCACCACCGTGTCGTACCGGTCGGGCAGGCCCATCACGAAGTCGTCGATGGCGGCGACGCGACAGGCGGCCCGCAGCCCGTCCACGCTGATGTCGCGGCCGAGCCGCAGGTTGTCCGCGATCGTGCCGGACAGCACCAGCGGACGCTGCGGGACGAGACCGATCCTGGACAGGACATGGGAGTGGGCCGCCAGCCGCAGGTCCACCCCCCCGAAGCTGACCAGGCCTTCGTCGGGGTCGTCCAGCCTGCACAACAGCCGCGCCAGCGTGGTCTTGCCGCAGCCTGTCGGTCCGGTCACGGCGACGAACTCGCCCGGCTCGGCCCATAGGTCCACCGGTCCCAGCAGCCGGCGCCCGTCGCGGCGGACCACGAGGCTGCCGGCATGCAACGTCCCACGGGTGGGAAGCGTGACGGCATCGGCGGGATCGTCGACGATCCCCGGCGTATCCAGCACCTCGGCGATCCGGTTCACCGCGACCCGCGCCTGGCCCCGGCCCGCCATCAGGTCGACGGCGATGGCGATCGCCAGCGTCAGCGTGGTCATCCATGAGATGAAGGCGACCAGGCCACCGACGGTGAGGCCGCCGTTCAGCGCCGCGGTGCCACCGACGCCCAGCCCCGCCGCGATCGCGAACCGTGGGACCGCCGGCGGCACGGCGGACCACAGCGCCGAGATCCGGGCCACCCGGAGTGTGTGGGTCGTGACCTCCCGGCTTGCCGCGTGATGACGACGGACGAGGACCTGCTCACCGCCGATCCCGCGGACCGCCGCGCTCGCCGCGAGGAGGTCCTCCACGGCGTCGGCGCGGGTGCCGTGCGCGTCGGACAGCAGTTCGTTGGCCGCCTCGTAACGGCCCGGGAAAAAAGCGTTGGCTAGCCCGACCAGCGGAATGGTGATCACGCCGATCACCAGCAGCAGCGGGTCGAGCAGCCCGATCGCGGGCAACACCACGACCACCGTCACGATCACTCGGACCCACAGGGCGAGGCTCTGTATCCACCGGCGGATCATCTCGACGTCCCTGGTCACGCGCATGACGAGATCACCGCGCCCGAACCGGGCCAGCCCAGGGCGGTCCACGGTCGCCACCCGCGCCACCAGCTCACCGCGCAGCGAGTGCGCGATCCGGTTCGCCGCCAGGCCGGACCACCATTGACCGCCCATCCCGCCGAGCAGGAACGCGACGGCGACGAGCGAGACAAGAGCGGACCACAGCACCGTGCGGCGCACCGACAGTGGCGTGACGCCCTGGTCGAGGGCACGCTGGATGCACCACGGAAGCGCGAGCATCGCCAGCTGCTGCGTCAGGGTGGCGGCCCCTCCCAGTGCCAGCACCCCGCGATGCGCACGCGCCTGGGACCACAGCAAACGATCGCCCGCAGACCTGCTCACCGAGCACCGCCCCAACCGGTCCTGGCCCGCTTCGCCCGGGCCGATCGAACGCTCTACAGCCGGATATCTCGAATAAGGGAAACTTTACTTAAGTAAAATTGGCAATGTCAACCATGTCCGGACGCGCCGCGGGCTCATCCCGCGGCCGCGCCGGCCTGGGACTGTATTTCCCGCCTTGCCGTACCGGGCTCCGCTGCGGGCGGGCGCCGCCGCCGTGGCACCACCAGTGGCGTGCCGGTCTCCGGATCGCTGATCACCCGGCACGCGAGCCCGAAGACCCGCTCGACCAGGTCCGCGGTGACGACGTCGGCCGGCGGGCCCTCGGCGACGATCCGCCCGTCACTCATCGCGACCAGATGGGTCGCGTACCGGGCGGCCTGGTTGAGGTCATGCAGCACCGCGACCAACGTGTGGCCGTGGTTCTCGTGCAGGTCCGCGCACAGGTCGAGCACCTCGACCTGGTGGGCGATGTCGAGGAAGGTGGTCGGCTCGTCCAACAACAGGATGGGCGTCTGCTGGGCAAGCACCATGGCCAGCCACACCCGCTGCCGCTGGCCGCCGGACAGCTCGTCGACGAGCCGCTCGGACAGATCCATGATGCGGGTGCACCGCATGGCCTCGACCACCACCGTCTCATCCGTCCTCGACCACTGCCGCAGCAGGCCCTGATGGGGATAGCGGCCGCGCGCCACCAGATCCGCCACAGTGATCCCGCCCGGGGCTGTCGAGGCCTGCGGCAGCAGGCCGAGCCGGCGCGCGACCTCCTTCGACGGATACGACGACAGGAGCGCGCCGTCGAGATAGACGGCGCCGTCCCGGGGACGCAGCATCCTGGCCAGAGCACGTAGCAGTGTCGACTTCCCGCAGGCGTTGGGCCCCACGATCACCGTGAAGGAGCCGTCCGGGATCGCGATCCCGAGCTCGCGCGCCACGACCCGCTGATCGTAGGCAAGCGTCAGGTTCGCCGCGGCCAGGCGGGTCATCACACGCTCCTCGTCGTCACAATGCCGTCACAATCGGGGATGCCGCTGTCCTATCGGTGGTGCGGTCCTATCGGTGGTGCGGTCGGGTCGCGGGTTCTCCGGGGCGCGGCGGCAGTCAGCCCCGGCTCCGTCGGCGAGCCAGCAGCACAGCGAGATAGAGCCCGCCGACGGCGCTCGTCCCCACCCCCACCGGAAGCTGGGTGGGCGCGAAGAGCCGTTGCGCCGCCAGATCGCTCGACGCCACCAGCAACGCACCCGCCAACGCCGTCGACAGCAACGCCGGTGCCGATGACCGGGTCAGTCCGCGCGCGAGCGGAGGCGCGGCCAACGCGACAAAACCGACCGGCCCCGCCGCCGCCGTGGCACACGCGGCCAGCACCGCCCCCGCCCCGATGAGTACCAGCCGGCTGCGCTCGACCCGGACACCAAGCGCCTTCGCGGTGTCGCCGCCCATCTCCAGGAACGCGAGTCCGCGACCGTGGTAGAGGCTGACCGGCAGCGCGGCCGCGATCGCGAGGCCCAACGGCCGGAACTGCTCCCAGCTTCGCCTGTTGAGGCTCCCGAGCAGCCAGATCTGCGCGGTGACGGCATCCGCCAGAGCCGCCCGGGTGATCAGATACGAATTGACCGATACCAGCATCGCGCTGACACCGATCCCGATCAGGACGAGCCGCACCCCCGCCACCCCACGCCGGAACGACAGCGCGTAGACGACCACGGCGGTCACGACTCCGCCGATCACCGCGCCGACTGACGTCTCATCCGCGTTCCCGTGCATGACGAGGATGACGACGACGGCACCCGTCGCCGATCCCGTGGTGAAACCGATGATGTCCGGGCTGCCCAGCGGATTGCCCGACAGGCTCTGGAAAATCGCGCCGCTGACTCCCAGCGCCGCGCCCACGAGCAGGCCGGTCAGCAGCCGTGGGAGGCGCAGCGTGGTGACGATGAAATCGGTGGCAGGCGTTCCCCTGCCGATCAGGCTGTCGATCACCTCGCCGACCGGGACAGGAAAGTCACCGGTGGTCATGGTCGCTACGCCGACACCGATGATGGCGAGCAGCAGCGCGGCGCACACCACCGTCGATCGGGGATCCACCCGCACCGACAGGCGATCACCGTGGCCGCGCAGGATCGTTCCACGGACCACCTTCGGATGCGACGCTGCCGGGTGTGCCGCTGGTGTCCCAGGCGCGCCCTCGCCTGCATCCGTGCCTGCATCCGTGCCCGTGCCCGTGCCTGCGTCCGTGCCGACCGCACGCGGCACCGGTGCGCGGCTCACAGCTGAGCCAGGCGTCGACGGCGGCACAGCGCGATGAACACCGGAGCGCCGATGAAAGCGGTGACGATGCCGGCCTCCAGTTCGCCAGGCGCAATGATCACACGTCCCACCGCGTCTGCGCCGATCAGCAGAATCGGCGCGAGCACCATCGAGTACGACAGCACCCAGCGCTGGTCGGGACCGCCGATCATGCGTGCGACATGCGGCACGGTCAGGCCCACGAAAGCGATCGGCCCCGCAGCGGCGGTGGCCGCCCCGCACAGCAAGGTGATCGCGAGCGCGCCCAGTGCCCGGGTACGGCCGACGCCGGCACCCAGCCCACGTCCGGCGTCCTCGCCGAGCGCGAGCGCGTTCAACGGATGGGCCAGGCCGAGCGCAAGGATGATCCCGACGACGATGAACGGTGCCAGTGCGGTGAGCTGGGCCGATCCCCGGCCGGTCAGCGATCCGACCTCCCAGAACCGAAGCTGGTCGAAAGTACGGGGATCCAGCAGGACGACGGCATACGTGAACGCGCCCAGCACGGCGCTGGTCGCCGCTCCGGCGAGTACCAGCTGCTCGGGCCTGACCGCGCCGCGTCCGGTCGAGCCGAGCAGGTAGACGAGTACGGAGATCGCACCGGCGCCCGCGAACGCGAACCAGACGTAACCCGCCGGCCCGGCTATCCCCAGGTAGGAGATTGCGACGACGACCGACGCGGAGGCACCCAGGTTCACGCCGAGCAGACCGGGGTCAGCCAGCGCGTTGCGGGTCAGCGCCTGTGTCAGCGCCCCCGCCGTGCCCAGCGCCGCACCCACCAGCAGGCCGAGAACGGTCCGCGGAATTCGTAGATCATGGACGACGACGGCGGCAGCGGATCCGTCGTTGTGCCACAGCGCATGCCAGACCTCGGTGAACGGAAAATGGTTGGCCCCGACCCAGATGCTGGCCAGCGCCACGGCAGCAAGCACGCAGACCGCGAAGATCAAGCCCAATGCCCGCAGCAGCTGCGTGCGCGGCCAGATCGCCTGCCGGGTCAGGGCCAGGGCCAGGACATCGCCATCCGTAACGCCGACGGCCTCGCGGGCTCCGCGCGTGGACACGAGCTCCTCACCCAGCGCGCGCAACGACGTACCCCCGATTCCCGCGTCGCGTTAGAGGCTCCGGCAATAGGACTGCCCGGCTCGCGCCGCCCGGTCGATCCTCGATCGCGCGGACAGCGCCCAGTTAGGTCAGGTTAACTTTCAATGTCAGCTAACCGGTTACCCGGAAGGAAGTCCAGACCCAATACCACCGAGCCACTTTCGATCACACCGATTGGGAGGGTTTGAGGTGGTCGAGGATGACTTCGGGATGCGCGAACGGGAGATCAGTTGACCTTGTCCGGATTCCCGCTGCCAGCGCACCCGGCAACAGGGGCATTGATCAAGGAGCAGGGCTGGGGCGCGTGCATCGCAAGGCTGCGGGACATCATCATGATCATAACGATGCGGGCCATGGCTTCGTGCCGTTCGGGCCGGGTCTCGCGGTCGTGGACGTAGCGCCGACGCCCGTTGATCCACCCGAAGGTCCTCCCGACCGGCTACGGCGTGTTGTAGCGGCGGTGACGGCACGGACCCCGCCGATCCACCAGCGGACAGCTCCTCCGTGTTCGTTGATCCGTAGTCGTGGTGGATGTGTCATCACCAGCCTCCCTGGGGGCTGCGCCCTATCCGTATCGCCTATCCGCGTCGGACGGACGAGGAGGATGGCGGGGTGACGGTGATACGTGTCCGGCGAGGCTCCGAGGGGCCGATGCGCGCGGCTGTCAAGCGATTAAACCTTGATCGACATCCAGAACCTCTGACACGCCGACAAACCGGGGAGGTTCTGGCAAAGATCGATATCCCCGCGACCTGCGCAAACGTAAACGATCAATCTTTTGGATCAGTTTATCCACAGCCCCCGTCAGGAGGTTCTGGAAGGATCTTGCAAACCCGCAGCTCAGACCCCCCAGGATCGGTGGTACTGTCGCAGAGCAGGAACTTTCCGAGTCGGATTGAAACCGGAGTACCTTGGTGTACTCGGCGAGCATTTCGTCGTCGCAGAGCAGGAACTTTCCGAGTCGGATTGAAACCTGAAAGTCGCGAGCATCTCTGCCGCCGCAACTGTCGCAGAGCAGGAACTTTCCGAGTCGGATTGAAACCTGAAAGTCGCGAGCATCTCTGCCGCCGCAACTGTCGCAGAGCAGGAACTTTCCGAGTCGGATTGAAACTGCCTTGTAGCCGAGGAGCGCGAATAGCGCAGCGGGTCGCAGAGCAGGAACTTTCCGAGTCGGATTGAAACTATAACTCCCTGCCATACCTAGCAGAGATTCATAGTGTCGCAGAGCAGGAACTTTCCGAGTCGGATTGAAACTCCATATGTAGCGTCCGAGCGTGTACTCGGCGTGTCGCAGGGCAGGAACTTTCCGAGTCGGATTGGCCTCATCCGACACTGCCGGTGATCTACATGGGGCAGTGGATAGGCCTTGCGACTCCGGTCCGTGACCGGCACGCGATCCATGATCGGCGCGTGTTTGTCGTTGTGTACGGTTTTCACCCGAATCGGCGTGCCTAACAACAAACATGCGCCGATCATGATGATAATAAATGCTGGCCAGCCGTATTTTTCCTGCTGCCAGGCCACGTATTGTCACATGAGCGACGATCAAGCAGATCGTAGCGCGGGAAACGACTGTGAAGAATGAAGATCGATGCTACGAAAATGGCTAGCCGTCGGCAGTAGGTCACATGGTGCGAGATGTCCCGAAGCGGGTGTCCCGTGGGCTGTCCATGAAGAATCCGCCGGGGACGTCGGCGGGGCGCCATCCGCTGCTGGGGAGCCAGCGCATGTCCGAAGCGCACCCGCGGCATGGCTGGCAAGCGGCGGATCGGTCACCTGGCAGTGCGAGTCCGCCGAGCCCCGCGGTTACCCGGGCGGCAGTGCACCCCGCGAGCGAGGCGGTGTTCATTCCCTGGTGAGATAGGTGCGCCAGTCTGCGACTCTCAGCCGCAGACCAGCCAGGTACTCGGGGGTCACGCCGTAGGCGGCGAAGTCGTCGCGGTCGTCGAGTCGGCCGATCAGCCCGAGCATCACGGCGTTAATGTCCAGGAAGTCGCGGGCGGCGGCACGGTTGCACAGTGCGTCGATCTTGCTGGCCATGACGTCGTCCGGGTGAAGTACTGGCCCGATATCCATCTGGACCGGCGGCTGGAACCGCCAGTTGGCGACCAGTTCGACGCGGTGAAGCTCGCCGGGCCGGTTCGGGTCCGTCACGTGGAGACGCGCCATCAGAGCGGTTCGCATCTCGGCCTGGACCTCGAGGCCGTCGGCCCGGCCAGCGCGAACCCGCACGGCCCGCCGACCTCGAGTCCGATAGCCGCCAGCCGCTGGTGGATCGGCGGGGTCCGCGCCGTCACCGTCGCTACACCGCGGACCAGTGCCCGGTGGTCAGTTCGGGAAACCGTGCCTCCCAGCGGCTACGCACCTGCGGTGGCAGCACGAGTTCCCGCCAGAGCCGCACGAGGGTGCGCCCGTCCAGCCACCGCGAAAGGCGCGCCTTCTTCGACGCCTCACGCAGAACGGTCTCAATACATTCGCACGAGCCGGCCCGGATGTCCCAGATCGTAGCGACCCGAACCCGACCAATCCAACCACCGGTCCAGGACAACCACACCGGCTGTCGGACCGTGAAGGTCGCCAAGGGAGTCGGCGACCGCTCCTCGGTGCCGCCGTGGTGCACGCCCAGGCGCGCGCCACGGCGCGGGTCGCACCGGTGGTGGCCGTCAGCCCCGTCTGCGCCCGTCGGGTCGGCCGGGTTCACGCATGCAGAAGGCCACGGGGACGATCGCGACGGCGATCCCCCGTGCGGTGCGGCGTGGGCACCCCGCGGGCACCAGTAACGGCGAAACCGGCGGGGCGGTAACGGCCAATGGCCAATGGCCAACGGCGTTCAGCCTGGTCAGGGGCCTGCCCGCTCGGAACAGACCCCTGACAATCAGGTGGACATTCACAATCCTTACTCAAACCCACGCCGGTCGAGCGAAGCTCGGCACTCGGGGGGGATCGGGGGTTGTCTCCCCGGAAACAATCGCGGCCCGCCGGGAAGCCGAACAAAGTTCGGCGACCACGGCAGACCAGCTCGTGGACCTAACGCACCACAACAAAAACCGGATGATCTTTATCAAGAGCCCCGAGATCACCATCCGACCGGTCGCCAAACGGGGCCTGACCAGGGACGACGTTCAGTGACCGCCGGGACAGGAACATCATCCGTCGGATCGAACGAACGTGCCGAGGGTCTGGCGGGTCCAAGGGTTCTGGATGCTCCGGTCCGGATGGTTACCGTGATCGTCGGGATCGTCGTCGCGCTCACGTTCTGTTTCGGCTCCGGCAACGTTCTCTGCCCTCGGCCTACGACTGGGGGTGCCCGTGTGGGTGGCCTGAGCCAGCTCAGAGACTCCCGCGCCAAGGCGGAAACCCGGGCTGCGCGCTGGACGCGATCCTATGTGGCGCGCAGCCCGGCGCGGCGAAGGGTGTCACGGGGCTCGGTCGTGCGCCAGGGTCTCTGATGTCGTGTCTGACCAACGCCGCCGAGGCGCCAGCCGCAATTCCGCCGAAGCCCTGGCACCCCGGCGACGCTGCCCGGGAAAGACATGCCGTAGACCGCTGTGGATATCGATGCCACCCGGTGAGAGAGTCAGGAGTAGAGTCAGCAATGTGCTGCGGCATGTGCGTGGAACCCATTACGTAATGCCCCTGCGGGAGGGTGGCTCCCTGCCAGGTCTGGTCGAAGCCGACGACGACGGCATATACGTCGTCAAGTTTCGCGGGGCGGGGCAGGGAAGCGCGGCTCTGGTCGCCGAGATCGTGGTCGGGGAGTTGGGCCGGCGGCTCGGTATCCGGGTACCCGATCTGGTCGTTCTCACCGTCGATCCGGAGATTGCGCGGCGGGAGCCGGACCAGGAGGTGCAGGAGCTGCTACGGGCGAGCGCAGGAGACAATCTCGGAATGGATTTCCTCCCCGGGTCCATAAGCTACGACGGCGCCAGTTGGCAACCACCGGCCGAAGAGGCCGCGAGAATCTTCTGGCTGGACGCACTGACCGCGAACGTGGACCGGAGCTGGTCCAATCCGAATCTCCTGGTCTGGCATCGTGCACTGTGGGCCATCGATCACGGGGCTGCCCTGGTCTTCCAGCATTCCTGGCCGCCGGTGAGCACCTGGGCGGCGCGCCGCTACGACCTGTCGGAGCACGCGCTGACGGTCCTCGTCAAGGATCTCTCGCCGGAGGCGCTCGAACAGCTCGACTCCGAGCTCGCGACTGTGATCACTCGCGACCTGCTCGCGGAGGTGACGGCATTGGTCCCCGATTCCTGGTTGCTGGGCATGAACTCCGTCCAGCCGGGCGAAGCCGATGCCGCCGCCCTGCGGGAACGGTATGTGGAGTACCTGCTCGCGCGTCGTGCCGGCGACCGCGGCTGGTGGCCTGGCGCGGAGAGGTGATCGCTGTGCCGGAATCATGTTTCGCATTTGACTATGCCCTGCTGCTCGCTGTCCCAAGGGTCGACCGGGGCGAGCGGATAAACGTCGGTGTACTGCTCTATAGTCCTGCCGCGGACTTTCTGGCCGCAGCGATCCATGTTGATACCGAACGACTCAGAGCGCTGGACTCCAATGCCGACGTGGAGCTGATCCAGGCAGCGCTGAATTTCATCCAGATGGTGTGTGCCGGTGATCCCGCCGCCGGCCCGGCCGCCACAAGATCGGCGCGGGCACGCTTCGGCTGGCTCACCGCGCCGCGCAGCACAGTCGTTCAGCCCGGCGCCGTGCATGGCGGTATCACGGCCAAGCCGGCGGTAGAGCTGGACCGGCTGATGGACCGCATGGTCCGATGAACGGGCTCTGACCGCGGATCGACCGCACCCTGCCACGGACGGTCGGCGGTGTTCTGCTTCGGAGGCCGAGGGAACTGGTCTGCGCCCAGGGGCCTCTCGGGCGGGCCGCGGATTCGTCGACCCGGCGAATCCGCGGCCCGCCTGGCCAACACGCCCGATCGTCCGCTCTCAGGGCCCGCCGCGCCGGGCGGGTAGCAGACAGAGCACGGCGGCGAGCGCACCCACGATCCACCACAGGGTCTTGACGAATCCGGAGACGAATACCTCCGCGCGCACCGTGGCCAAGGCGTTCGTCGGGCTCCCACGATCGGTGACGCTCACCCGCCCACCGCAATCAGCGGGAACAAGACTGAGGTCAGGCTGGTGGATATCGCACCGACCCAGTTCAGCCATCAGCCGATTCACCTCGCCGGAAGAATGCTCCTGGCTGACCAGGGCCTGCCGGATCTGCGACGTCACCCGGTCGGGTCGGGCCGGCTCACCGGTGGCGAGGGCGGAGAAGAACAGCCCACCGATCAGTGCGGCACCCACACCGTGCCCACAAGGATCGCGGAAGGTTCGATGGATGATGCCGGGAGGAGTGTCGTGCCTGGTCAGGGGCCTGTTCCGAGCGGACAGACCCCTGACGATCATGTGGAGGTGGCGGGAATCGAACCCGCGTCCTCCGGCACCGCAACAGGACTTCTCCGGGCGCAGCCTGCTACTTGTTTCTCAGCCCCACCAATCACACAGGCATGTCAGTGTGGGCTCAGTCACTGTGAGATGTCCCATCTGACCCCGTGACCGGGTCAGGCAGTGATCCTCCTAGCGACGCCAGGCCCTGAGCCGGAGGAACTCCCAGGCTGACGGCTCCTTATATCCCCTCAGGCAGCGAGGCTGTAAGGGGATGGAGCAGACTGCGACTTGTTGGCAGTTATTTCTTTGAGCGGATCGTTAACGAGATAACCGCTCATCCTCGGCCCGCTTCCCCTGCCTCGACATCCGGAGTCGAAGCCGGTCACCCCCGCGTTCTGTTGATGTTGATGTTCTGTCGGTGTTGACTGTGGTCCATTTCCAGCGCTTGCCGATCGTGCGGAGGACCGCCCGAATGACCGCCCACGCCACCCAACACCGGCTGCGCACCCCATCTTCCCATGGAGTCCCGGTCGTCTGCCACCCGGGTCTGACGGACAGCGCCCCGGTGTGACGGACGGCGACCGGCACAGCATGGGCGGTGCGCCGTCTACCCCGGCAGGGTCAATCCTCCCGCCCCTTGGCCCGGCGGCCCAGCGCTCGGGAGACCTCGCGGGAGGCGTCCCGCTCGGCGAGCGCGTGCCGCTTGTCGTAGGTCTTGCGCCCGCGGGCGAGAGCGACCTCCACCTTTGCCCGGCCGTCCTTGAAGTAGATGGACAGCGGGACGATGGTCAGGCCGCCCTCCTTCGTCTTGCCGACCAGCTTAGCGATCTCATCACGATGCAGCAGGAGCTTACGGCGCCGACGCGGGGTGTGGTTCGTCCACGTGCCCTCGGTGTACTCAGGGATGTGCACACCGTGCAGCCACGCTTCCCCGTCGTTGATCTGGGCGAAGGCGTCCACCAGTGACGCACGGCCCGCCCGCAGCGACTTCACCTCGGTGCCCTGGAGCACCAGCCCGGCCTCGATGGTGTCGAGAATCGTGTAGTCGTGCCGGGCCCGCCGGTTCTGTGCGACCAGCTTCCTACCGGTCTCCTTTGGCACTTCTGGTGTCCCTCTTCCTCGCAAGCCCCATACACGTTCACGTCCCAGGCAGGTCCCAGCCAGGTCCGGCAGGTCCCAGGCATGCCCCAGACAGATGCCGCCGAACGGGCCGGGATATGGACCTCGGCCACGCGCGCGGCAACGTCACACTGCCGCCGGCTCTCCAGATTACGCCGGCCGCCGGGCAGGCCGGAACGGACGGGTCAGACCCGCAGGTATCGTCGCAGCGCCACCGCAGCCAAGATCGCGGATGTCACGGTGCCGATCAGGAGAACAGCGACGGCAACGGCCCACACCGCATCCCAGCCGAAGAGCGGGAAGATCGCCTGCCGGGCAAACTTATGATCAACAAAATAGACCTTGCACAGGATCAATATCACCACCGCGAACATCCCGCCGAGCATGCCCGTAACCGCGCTCTCCATGACGAAAGGCGCGCGGATCGTCGCGTTGGTGGCCCCCACCAGGCGCATGATCGCGGTTTCCCTACGTCGTCCGTGCGCGGAGAGGCGGATCATCGCATAGATCAGCACCACCGCGGCAAAAGCCTGAACGGCGGCAAGCGCGAAGGTGCCGACCGCGAACGCGCGCAGGAAGCGATAGAGCGGCGCGACCAGCGCGCGCTGGTCGCGTACCCGGTCAACGCCGTCCCTCCCGGTGTACTCCAGAACGATCTCGCCGGATCGGCGTGGGTCGACAAGCGTGAGACGGAACGACGCGGGCAGGTCGGCCGCGCTCACGCCGCTCACGACATCCGGCGAGTTACGGAAGTCACGGGTGAAACGCGCGAACGCACGCGCCTTGTCCTCGTAAACGACCGCCCGCACCAGGGGGTCAGCGCGCAGATCGGCCGCCAGCGCGGCACGTTCGGCGCTGGAGGCTCCGTCGTTGAGGTCGATGACAACCTGGATCCGGTCAAGAAAAAACCTGTCGACGGTCCGGGCCTGTGCCCTCAGCAACAGGCCGGCTCCGAGCAGCGTGAGGCAGATCGTCACCGTGACGATCACCCCGAGGGCCATCGACAGGTTACGCCGCAGGCCGCTGACACCGATCACGAGCATCTGGCCCAGCCACATACCAACGGCCATCACTTACAGTGCCAGCCCATAGGCGCCCCGCAGCTGGTCACGCACCAGGGCACCGTGTTCGAGCTCGATGACCCGATGGCCCATGGCGTCCACCAGAGTGGCGTTGTGCGTGGCCATGACAACGGTCGTACCGATCTGGTTGATCGCATTCAGCAACTTCATGATCCCAGAACTCGTGGCCGGGTCCAGGTTGCCGGTCGGTTCGTCAGCCAGCAGGATGCGCGGACGCCCGGCAAAGGCCCGGGCAACCGCGACCCGTTGCTGCTCTCCGCCGGAGAGCTCGTCGGGGTAACGGTCCTCCTTACCAGCCAGCCCCACCAAGCTGACGATCGCGGGGACGACAGCGCGTACCACCTGGCTCGGCCGACCGGTGACCTCCAGAGCAAAGGCCACGTTGCCGGCGACCGTCCGGTCGGGCAACAACCGGAAGTCCTGGAACACGCACGCCACCCGCCGGCGCAACAACGGCACCCGGCGCTCCGGGATCCGGTTCACATCCAGGCCGGCAACCTCTACCACGCCGGCCGTGGGCCGCTCCTCCCGCAACAGCAGCCGCAGCAAGGTGGACTTCCCCGACCCCGACGGACCGACCAGGAAGACGAACTCCCCCGCGGCGATCTCGACGGTCACGTCATCCAGCGCGGGACGCGCACCTGCTGGATACCGTTTGGTCACCGAAGTCATGCGAATCACGCTTACCACTCCTCGCATCCAAATAGACACTCTAAGTCATCAGTGGATGCTAACCAACAACGCGGCGGTCACGGCCCCGCGGGCGTCCGAGGACCGCAGGAGCATCACAGGACAGCCAGCGCGGCGTCGCGAGGCAGACAGGGATGGCGCGGGGAACAGCGGGTAGACAGAGGGCGTGGCCGTCTGAACGGTGGCGGAACTTTTCTGGACCGTCAGACATTGTGCGGGTCAGCGCGCAAGCGCGATGATGCTGGAAGCGGACGCGGGGAGGTCGACGGCATGTGCTGCGAGGACCTGGTATGCGCCCGATGTGCCGGGCCGGTCGCCGAGGCACGGTGTCCGTCCTGCCGATCGGCCCGTGACTCGATGCACCACTCCCCCGCCACGATCACACCTCAGATGCTGATCGTCATCGTGTCAGTGCTCCTGGTACTGGCCCTGCTCGCCGTCCAGCACGGATAGGCTGCGCTGCGCCCGGTCAGGTATCGAACTCCGTTCGACCGGCCGGGCCACAGCTGTCAGGCCAGCATCTCCCGCAGCGCGACCACGTCGCCGATGACGATGACGGACGGCGGCCCGATACGAGCATCAGCGGCCAGCGCGGCGATGTCCGCGAGCGGGCCAGTGACCACCTTCTGACCAGCGCTTCCGCCACCGTGGATCACAGCCGTCGGGGTGGATCCCGCGCGGCCCCGCTTCACCAGCTCCGCGGTGATCTGCCCCAGCGCGCCGACACCCATCAACACGACGATCGTCCCAGCGCCGGTCGCCACGGCATCCCAGTCGACCGTCGAACCCGGATGGGACGGGTCGAGATGACCGGAGACGATCGTGACGTCCTGGGTGATCCCGCGGTGGGTGACCGGAATGCCAGCCAACGCCGGTACCGCCACAGCGCTCGTCACACCCGGCACAACCTCGCAGGGCACCCCCGCAGCCCGACAGGCCAGCGCTTCCTCACCACCACGGCCGAAAACGAAAGGATCGCCGCCCTTGAGCCGCACCACCCCGAGGCCCCGCCCAGCCCGATCCACGATCAGGCGGTTGATCTGATCCTGGGTGATGTTGTGGCCGTGCGCTTCCTTGCCCACGTCCACGATCTCGACGCCGGGCCCGAGCTCGGCGAGCAGCGCCCGCGGAGCCAACCGGTCGACAACCACCACATCGGCCCGGCGCAGCAGCTCCATGCCTCGAACAGTGATCAGATCGGGACGGCCCGGCCCACCACCGACCAGCGCCACCCAGCCACCCGCGGCGGGCCGCGCGGGCGCAGCGGCATCCGGTGGCACCGCCCACACGGTGGCGCCGGCCATCAGGCCTGTCTCGGAACTGTCCATGGTCCTAAGGTTGCCTCGGGAGCCACGGACACGCGAGAGACGCCATGCGCCCGGTGCCCCCTACCCCGCGCGGGAGCGCCGATCGGCCAGCGTCGACGATCAGGCCGGGCCTTCGGCGGCGCGTCGCCAGCGGATCTCAGCATCGATGAAGTCGTCGATATCGCCGTCGAGCACCGCTCCGGTGCCGGACGTCTCCACATCGGTCCGCAGATCCTTCACCATCTGATACGGATGCAACACGTAGTTGCGGATCTGCGAGCCAAAGGAGACATCCTGCGGGCCGCCGGTCAGCCGCTGCTTCTCGGCAGCCTCCTCCACACGTCGGCGCTCCAGCAGTTTGGCCTGGAGCACCATCATGGCCGCGGCCTTGTTCTGTAGCTGGCTGCGTTCGTTCTGGCAGGTCACCACGATGTTCGTCGGCAGGTGGGTGATCCGCACCGCCGAGTCGGTGGTGTTGACGCCCTGCCCGCCCGGCCCCGACGAGCGGAAGATGTCGATCCGCAGTTCCTTGTCGTCGATGTCGACGTGGTCGGCCTGCTCGACGGCGGGCGTCACCTCGACCCCCGCAAACGACGTCTGACGGCGGTTCTGGTTGTCAAAGGGGCTGATCCGCACCAGCCGGTGGACGCCGTGCTCGCTGCGCAGCGTCCCGTAGGCGTATGGCGCCTTGATCTGGAACGTGGCGGACTTCAGGCCCGCCTCCTCCGCCTCAGAGGTGTCGAACACCTCGGTGCTGTAACCGTGCCGCTCGGCCCAGCGCAGGTACATGCGCAGCAACATCGCGGTCCAGTCGGCGGCGTCCACGCCACCGGCTCCGGCGGACAGCTGAATGATCGCATCCCGCTCGTCGTACTCACCGGACAGCAGTGTGCGGACCTCGAGCGCGGAGACGTCACGAGTGAGTTTTGGCAGGCCCGCCGCGGCCTCAGCCAGCAGGTCGTCATCATCAAGGTCAAGAGCGGCGAGAATGTCGTCAAGGCGCCGCCGCAGCGCTTCGACGCGCGCGATGTCCCCCCGTACCGACGAAAGCCGGCGGGTGACGCTCTGCGCTCTGTTCTGGTCGCTCCACAGGTCCGGATCCGCCGCCTCACGCTCCAGATCAGCGGCGCGACGCCGGAGACTTTCAAGATCAAGAACCGCTTCGATGCCGGTGAGCGTCGAGTCGAGAGTCTTGATCTCCTCTGTGAGGTCGGCGGCCATGAGACCTATCTTACCGGCGGGAGCGCACCACCCCCAGCCGGATTCCGATCTTGGCGCGGCTACCTGGGCACCCGCGCCAGCGCGTCGCCGCGCGGTCGTCCCAGCGGTACCCCCGCCCGGTTCGATCGCTCGAGGTTCACCCGCCCGTAGCCGGCGTTGTCCCCGGCGGGCAGCCCAGCCACCGCCACCGGCATAGTTCACCGCCACCGCCCATGCGGCAACCGAACGGCGGCCGAATGACGGCCAGCTGACAGAAACACGGCCCGCCGGCCCGAAACCCGAGCGCGGCTCTGCTACAGGCCGGAAATCCCTCCAAGGTCAACAGGACATCGGACCCGACCAGAATTGACATGGAGAGACTTAAAGCACATCCAGCGCACCCTCGCTACCGAGGTGTCAGCGCGGCCCAACGACTATCTTGACTGTCAGTAGGCTCTTCGGCCAGGAAAGTGGTGACAGGTGGGTGTCATTCCATGTTCGGCCGGATTTGGCGTTGCTGGGCGCTGGTGAGCCGTGAACGACAGAACAGCCGGCACCTACCTCTCGACCGATACCGGCGAACTGCATGACGCCTGTATCCGGACCCTGGCAGAGACACTCATCAGCTATGAGACGGCTAACCTGACCGACACCGTATCAATGCTGACGCCGCTGGAAAAGACCACCCGGACAGTGCCCCGTACCCGACGGTTGCGGGGCTCGGTCGCACTGGACTGGATGCGGCTGCATGCCGCCGTGACCGCGACCATGGCAAACGCCGCATACGACCAGGGGTGCCACGGCGACGCGGTCTCGCTGGCCGATCGGGCCGCGACGGTGGCACGCGCCGCTGGCGACGGCCCGCTTGCCGGCAGTGCGCTGGCAGTACGCGCTCGGGTGGTGCGCCAGCACAGCCCGACGGTGGCGCTACAGATCGCGGGGGCCGCCAGCCGGATCGCCGGCGCAAGCCCGGCCCGCGCCATGGTGACCGGCAAGGTCTCGGCCGGCTCGTACGCGGTCCTCGGCGATATCGCTGGTGTCCGGCAGGCCGTCGCCCGCGCCTGGAAAATCATGGAGCAGCTGGAGCCATCCGCGCAGGGCCGGCCCGGATTCGCGCTCACCACCTATTCCCCAGCGGACCTGGCTCTGGCCAGCGCCGAGGCATTGACCACCGTCGGTGTCGCGGACGAGGCCGAACCACACCTCGAACGGGCCGCCGCACTGATCGCGGACAGCGGGCAGACCGGAATGATCATTGCTGTCCAGATGGCACAGGCGCGGACCGCGCTGGCACGCCACCGCCCCGACCCCGACGAGGCGGAACAGTATGTGTCCAGCGCGGTCGCGCTGGCGGCGCAACGGCCGGCCCAATGGGTTGCCCGGCTGGTACGCGACATCTCCGCGCTCGCCACCAGACGCACCGGCCATCAGCTCGACGGGCTCGTCGCCGCCACCGCCGGCTGGTTCTGACCTTCTCCCGCTCTCCCTCGCTGCGGCCCCGGTAGCCCCGTAGCCCCGGTGCGTCCCGAACGCCGTCAGGCGCCGGGCGGGCGTACCAGCGACTGGGCGTCCGCGCTGGCCGTGACGGTGACCGGGCCGATGCCCAGGAGCGCCACCACCGGCAGGACGACCGTCCGGGTTCCGGTCACCCGGACGGTGGCCGCATTCAGCAGCTGCGCGGTCAGCACCGTATGCCCGGACGGATCAGCGTCAGCCTGGTATCCGGCGACAGCGGCGGTGACCTCGGAAAGCGGCAGTTGCCGGAAATCCTCGGTCGCTGTGTAGATGGCGGCATCGTCGACATGCTGCGCGGCGGCGAGCGCGGCACCGTCGGCCGCCGAGGCCACGGAACGTCTGGCCAGATACACCGCGGAGGCATCGGTCACCACAAGCGCCAGCATCAGCGCAATCATGACATAGCCGAGAGTGAGTATCAGGATCGTGCCGGCGTCCGCATCAGTTCGCGGCTGCTGGCACGATCCCGCGCGAGGCGCCCGCCCAGGCCTGGCCGCGCCCTGCCACGATCGGCTCATGCGACTGTCCGGTCGCGCCGGTAGGCGTCCACGACGACGATGAACTTGCCGTTCACGGTGATATCCGCCAATCCGGTGAACAGCCGTGCGGTTCCGGGCAACGCCGCGACCGAACGGACGCACACGACGAACCGCGCGCCCGGAGCCAGCGACGCGGCTCCGTCGCCTGGATCCCCCGCACCGCAGTCCGCGCCCTCCGGGGCGAAACGCACCTCGGGCGCGCCGTCAATACCCTGGTCCGCGAAGGCCAGCCGAGCGGCCACCCGCGCGCGCTGGACGGCCTGATCCTCGCTGTCCGCGGTCGCGTAGGCCCGGCCGGCCGCCCGAGCAGCCTGGGTGACCGCGAAAGCCGACCGCTGGACCGAGAACACGCTGAGGAAGAAGTAGACAAACGGGATCAACAACAGAACCGACAGCCCAACGAACTCGATCAACGCGGTACCACTGTCATCAGGCCCGCGAAGGCACCCGTACGGACGCGGCAACAAACACGCGCGCAACCGCGGGCACCGCCCGCCGCGATCCAGCGCCAGCCGTGCGGGCGGCCAGGCCCGCACAAGCGGCGACCGGCCCAGCGGTCTCACGGCGTCTCCTTGACCGCGTGCCCGACCACTTTGATCGTCGTATTCGCTCCGAACGGCATGACAGCCAACGGCACCACGACCTCGCACCGCACCTCAACCAGTGGCACACCGGACGGATCAACCGCCGCTCCACTCGTGCAACGGGTATCGGCCCGCCCGGGAACGGACGAAACGATCAGCCGCTCGGCGTACGGACCGCCGGAATCATCGGCCGCGTCCAGGTTCGCCGCGTGCCGCGCGCCCTCAGCCGCGTCCGCGGCGAGGGTATTGCGGACATGCAGGACGAGGCCAACCTGGATAACGCCGAGAAACAACAGTAACAGCAACATTCCGACCAGCACGAACTCGACAACAGCCGAGCCCCGCTCAGCAGCCAGACGGACCGACACCGGCCGGTCAGCCGTTGCCGACCACGGAGTCGATCGCGTTGGTGAAAACGTCCCGCAGCTGGGGCACGGCGACCGCCATCAGTGCCACCACCAGCGCCGCCGTCATTACCGTGACCATCACCCAGCCGGGCACGTCACCGCGATCGCCGCGATCCCGAAACCGGTTGTCCGGCACATCACGAAAGACCTCCAGCCGCGCCGGTGCCCATCGGCCCAGCAGCTTCACGAATATCCGCACAGTCGACAACTCCTCACATCACATCATGATCACTGCGCATTGAACGTCAGGCTCACGACCGCTGGATAGAAAGCAAAGATCACAGTAGTCGGCAGGACAAAGAAAACGACCGGCACCATCATCGCGATCTCCTTGCGGCCACCGGCTTCCAGCAGCTGCCGCTTGCCCGCCTCCCGGACGTCGACCGCCTGCGCCCGCAGCACCTCCGCCAACGGTGTGCCGCGTTCGATCGCCACCGCCATGCCGTCGACGAACCGGCTGAGCGAGGCAACCGTCGTCCGGGTGGCCATACCCTCCAGCGCCTGGACGAGGGTGGCGCCAGCACGTGCGTCCGCGAGAGCCAGCCGCAGTTCGCGGCCGAGCTCCCCGTGCGACAGCCGACTTACCCGTTCCAACGCTCCTATCGGGCTCTCACCTGCGGTAACAGCCAACGCGAGCAACTCGGCAACGGTCGGGAACTCGATGAGAATGCGTTCCTCACGTTCTCGTATCGCCCGGGTCAGCCACCAGTCCCGGGCGACGACCCCGCCCGCGACGCCGGCAACGACCAGAGCAACGCTGACGATCGGCGGCGGCCCGAAGCCCAGCAGCGCACGCAGCAGCAGCAGAAAAGCGCCGAACAGCGCCCCGGCGGCCGAGCAGACCACCTGCTGAACCCGGAAATCCTCGACGGACGTCCGCCCGCCGGCCTGAGTCAGGCGGCGCTGCAACGCGGCGCGCCCGCCGAGGAAACGGTCGAGCCGGTGAGCCGCGTCGGCGATGAACGGCCGGAGCAGCTCCTCCAGGCCGCTACGCGAGGCGGCAGGCCGGGCGCGGTCCGCGAGCAGCCTGGACTGCGCCGGAGTATCCCGCAGGTAGGGGTCGATCCGGTCCGCGAGCCGGATCCGCCGGACCACCGGCGACCGCAGCACGACAATGGCCAGGCCGATACCGGCCAACAGCCCGATCAGCGCACCTGTCGCGACCGGGCTCATCTGGGCCGCACCGCCGCCGTCGGCATCGGTCCGCTCCGCATCAGCCAGCTCATCATGGACGCAGTACCCGGCCTTCTTCGGGAAGTCGGCCGATCTTCTTCATGAGCAGGTATGCCACCATCGACACCCCGCCACCGACCGCCAGTACGATTACGCCGGTGGGGCTGTCATAAGCGCGTACTGTCTCCCCCCGGGTTGCCAGCAGCAGCAGAACAATCCACGGTGCGGCAAGCGCGAGCCGTGCGGCGTTGATCGTCCAGCTCTGTCGGGTCTCAAGCTCCGCGCGGGTCCGAGCGTCCTCTCGCAGGAACGTCGACAACGTCCGGAGCAGCCGGCCGAGGTCGGTCCCACCTACCTCCCGAGCGGTACGCAACGACTCGATGATCCGGTCCGCGATCGGATCAGCAAGATCATCAGAAAGTCGGTCCAAGCTCGCTGAGAAGGATCCGGTCGCCCGGTACTCCTCACCGAAACGGGTGAAAGCGGGGCGAAGGGGCAGCGGGCCGCGTACCCCCACCGACGCGAGCCCCTCCGACAGCGGCATTCCCGCTCGTACCGCGCTGGCCAGGTTGTCGACGACATCCGGCCACAGCTCCCGAAGGTCGTGCATACGTGCTCGGCGCCGGCGCAGCACCATCGCGCGCGGCAGCAACGCGGCGAAGATGAAGAAGGCTCCGCCAAGCGACCAGGTGGCGGTGAAGGCCAGTACGATCAGGCCCACCAGCAGCCCGGCCCCGATACTGATCACAAAAAACTGCTCGGGGCTGACTCCCGGGATACCCGCCTGAACAAGCAGCTCCCGGGTCCGGCCCCGCCATTTCACGGCGACGGGACCACGCGGGGCACGGGCCCGCCCGCTGGAGACGATGAGGAACAGGCCGAGGCCGAACAGCAGCCCGATGAAGATGCCCATCAGTGCTCGACCGCGATCTCGGCCCACGAACGGTCGGCAAACGGCGCCCGGTCCAGCTCGGTCACCCGATCCATCCGATCACGATCGGTCATGGCAAGCAGAGCTGGCAAATCATAGCCGGCCCGGGCGAACCGGTCGGCATGTGGCGGGTAGCCGTCAGCCCGCACCAGGACGTCGTTACGTGATCGGTAGATCTGCGCGGTCTCGACGACGTCCCCCTCCGTGCGCCCCGACAGCGAGACGATCTCGGTGACACGCCGCCGCCCGTGCGCGTCCTTGGCGAGATGCACAACAAGATCGATACTGGCGGCGACCGTCGGCACCACAAAAGCGTGGCTGACGTTCTCCCCCGCGAGCAGCGGCAGGGTGCACAGTTTGGTGACCGCCTCGCGGGCCGAGTTCGCGTGCAGGCTGCACATGCCAGGCAGGCCCGAGTTAAGAGCGATCAGCAGGTCGAGCGCCTCTTCCTGCCGGACCTCACCGACGATAATGCGGTCGGGGCGCATCCGGAGGGCCTCCTTGATCAGACGACGGAGCCGGATCTCGCCGGTGCCCTCCAGGTTGGCCTGCCGGGTCTGCATGGCCACCCAGTCCGGGGACCGCAGCTTGAGCTCGAACACCTCCTCACAGGTGATGACCCGTTCCCGCCCGGGGATGGCCGAGCCGAGGCAGTTGAGCATGGTGGTCTTTCCCGCCTGCGTCCCGCCGGCCACGATGATGTTCAGACCAGCGGCGACAGCGGCCTCCAGGAAGGCCGCCGCCGCCGCGGTGATCGTCGCCAGGTCGATCAGCTCGTCCATACTGGCCGCGGACAGAACGAACTTGCGGATGTTGACCGACCAGTGGACGCGGGTGACGTCGGGGATGACGACATGCAGACGCGACCCGTCCGGCAGCATGGCGTCCACGAACGGAGTGGATAGATCCACTCTGCGCCCAGAGCTCTTCAGCATCCGTTCGACCAGGTCCTGGACCTGATCGGCGCTCAGGATCGTCGTGGTCAGCTCGCTGCGCCCGTTGCGCGCGACGAAAACGCGCCCAGGTTCGTTGATCCAGATCTCTTCCACGGCCGGGTCGTCCAGATGGCGTTGCAGGGGGCCGAATCCGGCGACCGCGTCGTGGACAAGCCGCGCGGTCGTGGCGCGGTCGACAATCGCCGGGAGATCGCTGGTGAGTGTGCGTTCCTCGTATTCACCAAGGACGTCCTCGACAAGCTCGCGGATCCGAGTGGGCTCGCGAACCGGGTCGAGGGATCGACGCCGGACCAGTTCACGCACTTCACTCTCAATGAGCGAAGTGGCGTCCAGCCAGCTGCTGCGTGTTGTCACCGAAAACCCGATCTTCCTGGTTACCCCTTCGGACCGACCCGCTCCCGGGAATCCTCGCGAAGCGTAGAAAAAAGGTCACAGGCAATCAAGTACCCAGCCCGATTTCCGCCTGGCCCGGCTTCCTCGTCCCACCGTCACCGCCACCGCATGGACCGCCGGCCGCCCGAGGCCGCCGACGGCGCAAAATCATGATCACGTCACCTTTGGCCAAACAACCCCACGACATCATCATTCTCACAACTATCGCATCCAGCCCGCGCCGGCCCGCGAACAGCCCCGCACGGAACAAATAGGATCATGAAGTCAGTCAATGATTCATTACTTTGCGTGCCGATCAAAGCGACCGTGACCATGGTGCGCGACAACGCTTTCAGAAGCCGGGAAACAGCCGGCGCCTCGCGGCCGAAACAATCCGGCACGCAACGGTGGCGACCGGCCGGCGAACGCGGAGCGGTCAGAAGATCGACGCGGGTTTGTTCTCGGGCACGGCTATCCGGCCGGAAATCGCGCACACCGACAGAATTTTCGCGATCATACTCACGGTGGCGGCCGAACCAGCGGTCACCAGTTCCCAGCTCAGCAAGGTTGTCAACGACCGGCCTGCCAGCCCGGCCCCGACCGGCGGGCCAGCCAGCGGATCAGGCCACGTTCCCGTGGTGGCGCTCATACAGCGAGCGTGCCTGCCCCACCCAGTCATCTGAGAAAAGCCGGTCACCGAACCCGTCGAGTACCCGGACGAGGCCATCGATCTGATCACTGTCGAGCTCCGCAAGCTGCCGGAAGCTCGCGATGCCAAGCGCGTAGAGACGCGCCTCCACAACCGGGCCGATCCCCACGATCTCCTTGAGATTGTCCCGCCGAGTTCCCGTTACCTCCGCCGGTATCGCGACCGAGAAGGCTCCAGCGCCGCCGGCAGCGGTCAGCGAGGCGAGCGCGACCGAGCCGGGCAGGACGGCCTGGGGCTGTCCGGGCGGCTCGCCCGGTACCGGCCGCGCGGTCTGCACCGGGACCACATCGACGAGCGCTGGGTCCCTTCCGTCGAAGGGGAAATCATCGGCCCACTCACTGTCAGCGGTGCTCCCCCCATCGGCGTCGGCGCCGCCATTGCCATCGGCGTCGGCGTCGTGCGTCAGTCCGGGCCCGGCATCATCCCGGCTGGCCGGGGCATCCACCCGCTCAGCCGGCGCGTGCCCGGGGCCGGCGGCGTCCTCGCTCCGCTCGCTGTGGCCGCTCCGCTCGTCCCCCTCGATCCGGGCCAGCAGCCGGACCTTTTCCGCCGCCCACTCAGCCTGATGACGATCAAGTTTGGTCGTCATCGTCGCAACCTGACGCTGCGCGTCCTCTGCCTCGGTACGGGCCATCGCCAACCGGGACGAGAACTTCGCTGCCCGCCCCTCCGCCTCGGAGAGCTGCACCCGCAACCGCGCCGCCTCGGCGGCAAGCGTCTGGACAGCCTCGGCATCCCCCCGCGCGTGGGTCTGGCCCGACCTGGTGGCCACCAGGTCAGCTCCCCCGCTGGTGTCGACGGCCGCCGACGAGCCATTCGGCGAACCAGCCGCCTGGAGCGCCGCCCGGGTGACCGGCGCGGCCTGGACAGGCACGCTGGTCTGCCGGTTGACCCGCTCATGAGCCTCGGCCTCCGCCAGGGCCCCCTCGATCGTCCGCACCCTGCGGCCCGCGGCGAGGACCTGGCGCTCCACCGCCGTGACCCGCTGCTCGGACTCGGCCGCCCGCTGTTCGGCCGCGGTCAGACGCGCCGTGAGCGCCGCTTTCTCCAGCGCCCACTCGTCGTCCTGACGCCTGAGCCGTGCTCTCATCTCCGCAACGAGAACCGCCGAACCGACCGCCATGTCACGGTCCGTCAGACCCTCGGTGCCCGCGTCCCCATCCGCGGCGACATCGCCCACAGCGGACCGGCCCACTTCCGAAGCCTCCCCGTCGACCCGGCCGTTCGCCACCGATGGACGGGCCGCCGCCGGGTCCACGCACACGGCGGCCAGGGCACGCCGTGCCTCCTCGCTCTGGCGACGCATAGGGCCGATGAGGAACACCCAGGCCAGCAGTACACCGATGACCAGTGCCGCCGCGACAAACACCAGGATCTGGCCGGCAAGGTAAAGCACGAGCGATCAGTCTCCTTCCCGGGTGCGCCGGGCACACCCGCAATCCTTCACAAAGTATCGCGAAGGACGAAAGCGATCGTAACACCCGGCAACGGAGTATCTCGCCGTGAGATCCAGCCGGCATATTCGATCATCGATCGCTCTTTGGCCGGACAGGCCCCGTCGACCGCCGCACGGCTGACGGGAAAGGTAGGACATCGTGCTTGCCGCACCTGGTGGCCAACGATTGCACAGCCATGTTTCAGACGTCCAGTTCCTACCGGACAACCAGCCGGCAACGGATGTGGTCCAGGTGTCCGCCGCCGGCACGGCTCTCCTCGTGATGTCGCCCGCGAGCCGCGGCCGTACACATCACGAATCTTCAAGCCATATGTGGATAGAACACTGTCCGCGGCGGGTCGAAGGTCTCCTTGAGTGTCCGCGGCGAAACCCACCGCAGCAGGTTCAGCGCGGAACCCGCCTTGTCATTGGTACCGCTGGCACGCGATCCGCCAAACGGCTGCTGACCCACCACCGCACCCGTCGGTTTGTCGTTGAGATAGAGGTTTCCCGCGCTGTAACGCAATGTCTGGGCAGCCGTGGCGAGTGCGGCCCGGTCACGACCGAATACGGCACCGGTCAACGCGTAAGGGGCGACATCCGCGACATCCGCCAAGATCGAAGAAAACGCATCCGCGCCGGCCTGCGGACGATCCGCATACACATGCACGGCAAGGACCGGCCCGAAGTACTCCGACGTGAAGACCTCGTGTGTGGGGTCGGCACACACCACGATGGTCGGTTCCACAAAGTACCCGACCCGGTCGTCGGTACCGCCACCGACGAGAACCGACACGGCCGGATCCGCCCGCAGCCGCGCGAGCAGAGCCGCCAGCCGGCCGAACGCCCGTCGATCGATCACCGCGCCGCCGAACAGGCCCAGGTCCGACACGTCACCGTAGGTCAACGCCGCAGTCTCGGCCACCAGCCGGTCCCGCAGGCCGGCCCGCCACATCGAGGCGGGGAGATAGGCGCGGGAGGCCGCCGAGCACTTCTGCCCCTGGTATTCGAACGCGCCGCGGACGAGGGCAACCGCCACGGCATCCGGGTCGGCGCTGGCATGGGCCACCACGAAGTCCTTGCCGCCGGTCTCACCGACCAGCCGCGGGTAATCGCGGTACCCCTCGATCCCGTCCGCGACCGTCCGCCACATCTCGCGGAAGGTGGCGGTTGACCCGGTGAAGTGCACGCCAGCGAGAGCGCGGTGGCGCAACGCGACGGCGGAGACAGCCGCGCCGTCCCCGGTGACCATATTGATCACGCCCGGGGGAAGACCCGCGGCCGCCAGCAACGACATGGTGTGGTGGGCAGCGAGCTGCTGGGCCGGGGAGGGCTTCCAGACCACGGTGCTGCCCATGATCGCCGGAGCGGTCGGCAGGTTCGCCGCGACCGAGGTGAAGTTGAACGGGGTTACCGCGAGGACGAAGCCCTCCAGCGGCCGGTAGTCCATGCGGTTCCACGTCCCGGGAGCCGAGACCGGTTGCCGGGCGACGATCTCACGGGCGAACGCGGCGTTGAAACGCCAAAAATCGATCAGTTCGCAGGCCGCGTCGATCTCCGCCTGGTAACAGCTCTTGCTCTGCCCCAACATGGTCGCGGCGTTGAGGATGTCCCGCCAGCGCCCCGCGAGCAGCTCGGCGGCGCGCAGGAACACAGCCACGCGGTCGTCCTGGCTGAACGCCCGCCAGGCCGGCCCGGCCGCCAGCGCCGCGTCGACGGCGTCCGCGACGTCCCGCGGCGCCGCCGCCCGGCCCGTCCCCAGCACCAGCGCATGCCTGTGCGGGGCCACCACATCGAATGGCTCCCCGGTGCCTGGCCGGGGCTCACCCGCGATCACCAACGGGAGCTCGACGCGTTCACCCGCCATCCGCGCAAGCTCAGCCCGCAGGCTGGCATGCTCCGCGCTTCCCGCGGGGTAGTCGCGGACCGGCTCGTTTACCGGCTCCGGGACGACCGTGACAGCGTCCACCTGTGTCACCCCTTGCCCATGCGGGAGAACCAACCCGCCCGAATCCACACGACCGAATCCACGCCACCGAACGCCTGAACACGATCCGTCCACGAACGCCTACAGAAGATCCGCCAGCTCCTGCGTGGCATACCAGAGCAGTTCATACCCATCAGCCTCGTCCACCAGGAAAGCCGCGTCCTCACCACCGAGATCGGCCTCGACCACGGCCGCGGCGGCCACGGCGACGACAGCCTGCGCATCAACATCATCCACGTGGACGGCCCGAACCGCGGCTATCGGCACAGGTACCGCGACTTCGACCACCCCCCGATCGAGATCATCAAGGATTCGCACCTGATGATCGTCGACATCCACGGCAAACACGACCCGGCGCCGGGGCGCCGTCGGGTCGTCATCGAGCAGTCTGAGGCTGCCCCTGGCGGCCTCGAGAAGCAAGGCGTACTCCATCTCGTCCATATCCGACCCGGCATACCACTCCCGAACGGCCCCGGTGACGGCAAAACCGAGCCCGGCGGGAACCAGGCGGTCCACGAGGACGCCCCGCACGGCCGACAGGGTCGACGGTAGATAAACGCGCACGACGCCAGTGTGCCGGGCGCTGTCCGGCGCCCGACCGGCGGCAGGAAGGCGGGCCGGCCTGGCCGGCCCGACGCCGC